>JAKANT010000392.1 GCA_021823635.1 Pseudomonadota bacterium | reverse complement strand
GTCCACCACCGCCTGGGCCGACGCCAATCGCGGCGGCCAGCCGATCGATTGCTTTCTCGAAGGCCCGGTCCTCGACGAGGCCGGCCACCTCTACGTGGCCGACATTCCGTTCGGTCGCATCTTTCGCGTCGACGTACGGGGCGGCTGGGAACTGATCGCCGAGTGGGCCGGCGAACCGAACGGACTGAAGTTTCTGAACGCGCGCGAGTTGTTGGTCGCCGACTACCGCAACGGTTTGATGGTCTGCGACCTCGAACGCGGTGCCGTGCGGCCGTATCTCGAACGCCGCAACAGCGAGCGCTTCAGAGGGCTCAACGATCTCATCTTCGACTCTTGCGGCAACCTGTACTTCACCGACCAAGGCCAAACTGGTCTGCACGATCCGACCGGCCGGCTTTACCGACTGCGCCCCGACGGGCGACTCGATGTGTTGCTCGCAAATGTGCCGAGCCCGAACGGCGTCGCGCTGTCGCCGGACGAACGCGTGCTCTTCTTGGCGGCGACCCGCGCCAACGCCGTTTGGCGCGTGCCGCTGATGGAAGACGGCGGCGTCAGCAAGGTCGGTGCATTTTTCACTTCATACGGCCCGAGCGGACCGGATGGGCTGGCGGTCGACGAAAAGGGACGTTTGATCGTCGCTAACCCCGGCCTCGGTTACGCCTGGGTTCTGAACGAGCGCGCCGAACCGGTCGTCGTCATCCGCAGCCCCGAGGGTGCGTCGCTGACGAACGTCGCCTTCGGTGGTCCCCAGCGCAAGACCTTGTTCTGTACGGAATCGGCAACCGGAAACGTGCTGCGCGTGGAGTTGGATGTCGCTGGGCTGCCGCTCGCGCGACCCGGATAGACGACACCCTGCCGGGACGCCCTCGCTAGCGAAAGACCACTCCGGCCTTGCTTGCGCGCCACGCAGCCGTCGCGTACGCGTCAGGATGACGGCCAAGTCCGCGCGCTACGCGCGCCCGACCATGCGCTTGAACCCCAACCACTGCTGCGCCCAGAAACCGCGACCGTAGTCGCGGCCGCCATGTTCCGGCAGTTGGTCGCGGATGCCGCACGCGCCGGGCTGCGCGTCGAAGCGCGCGGTGCCGAACAGCATGTCCCACAACGGAAACAGCACGGCGAAATTGTGTCCGCCCAGGCTGTGCGGACCGGCGCCCTCGTGGCCCAATCCGATCGCGTGATGCAGCCGGTGAAAGCGCGGGCTGACCAGTAGCCGCTCGCCGATGCGGCCGAAATGCAGCCGCACGTCGGCGTGCGCGAGGTTTTCCAGCAACTGGGTCAACGCCACCAGCGCGACGAACTGGCCGGGCGGCACGCCGATCGCGCGCGCGGCGAGGGCGAAGGCGCTGGCCACGATCACGCTGTCGAGCAGGTGATTGCGGCTTTCGGTCCACATCGTCATGTGGCGCTGGCTGTGGTGCACGGCGTGCAGCGCCCACCACCAGCGCAAGCCGTGCTGCCCGCGGTGCAGCCAGTAGTTGAGGAAATCGAACGCGATCAGATAGAGAACGAAGCTCGCGAGCGCCGTGTCGGTCACCCCCGGCCACCAGGGCGCGATCGCGGCATCGAGCTGCCAGCCGGTGGCGCCGTGCACGGCGAGCCAGCCGAACAGCGCGTTCCACACCGGCTCCAGCGCGAAGAACATCGCCACCCGCAGCACGCCGAGCCGGTCGATCAGCGTGTAAATCACGTCCACGCGCACCGCGCGGCGCCGTTCTTCAGCCTCTCCGTCGCTGGCGGGCCTGGGCTCCGCAGGCAGCAGACGCTGCAGCGGCGCCAGAAGCGCCAGCATCAGCGCAAGCTGCAGCGCGCCGACCAGAAGCCAGCCGGTGCCTTCGAAAGCTTCTTCGAGATGCGAGGCCAGACCCAGGTGAAACAGGACCGGCTGCACGAGGTGCTCGAACAGCCATTGCTGCGCCTGCCCGAACGCCTCGGACAACACGTGCAGCCAGCCGCCGCCCGATGCCATCGTCACTGCCCCGCCTTTTCCTGCGCCGCCGCCACGTGCGGGCCGTAGTGCGGGTGATCGCGCAGGGTGAGAAAGCAGAACCCGCGCGCCTTCAACCCCTCGATCAGCGGCTCCAGCACCGCGGGCGCCCACGGCTCCTTACGCGACCAGATGCCGAGATGCGCCATCAGGATGTCGCCGGGCCGGATGTCGCGCAACGCCCGCGCGAGCAGTTGCGGGTTCGGGTAGCGGTCGCTCGGCAGCTCGTCGCCGAGGAAACCGGCCGGCGACCAGCCCACGTGCAGCCAGCCGCAGCCGCGCGCCGCCTCGAGCAGCGCGGGCGAGGTCTTGCCGCCGGGCGCGCGAAAGATCGGCGCCATCGCGCGCCCGGTCATGGCACGGAAACGCCGCGCGCTGCGCGACAGTTCCTCACAGTAATCGGCGGCGTTGAAACGAAGCGTTCGGCCCGCGTTGGCGCCGAAGGTCGGCCGCACGCGAAAGCCGCCGTCCGGCAGGTCGGCCAGCCAGTACACGTGATCGAACGTGTGGCTGCCGAACAGGTGGCCCTCGGCCGCGCGCGCGGCCCACCACGGCGCCCAGCGATCGTCCAGGCTGCCGCCACCGTCGAGCGTGCGCTCGTTGGCGAGAAAGAACGTGGCACGTACGTCGTGGCGGGCGAGCACGTCCGCAACCAACGGCGCCACGCCCATGTGGCCGGTATCGAAGGTGAGGTAAACCGGCTTGGCGCAGCGCGCCGCGGCCGCCGGCCGCGCTGCGAGGCCGAGCAGCGCGCCCGCGGCGCGCAGCAGCGCACGCCGTTCATTGCCGCGGCGCATGCGCGAGCGTCCACACCCCGTGCGGCGAACGGCCCACCGG
>JAKANT010000010.1 GCA_021823635.1 Pseudomonadota bacterium | reverse complement strand
CCAGACGCTCGGCAGCGCGCCGCGCCTCGTCGGACGGCGCCTCGGGGGCGGCGAACGCCGGGTGCGGCTCCGGCGCGCGCGCGATCAGTTGCACCGGGTTGATGATCAGCACGATCTCGCCGTTGCCGAGGATGGTGGCGCCGAGGATGCCGGCCAGCCGCGACACCTGCGCGCCGACGTTCTTGACCACCACTTCCTGATTGGTCGAGACCTCGTCGACCGCGACCGCCAATCGGTCATCGCCCGAGCGCAGCAGCACGACCGGCGTCTGCTTGGCCAGATGCGGCACGACTTCCTCGCCCAGCAACTGCGCCAGCGGCCGCAGCACCACGTCGCCCACCGGTGCGAACGTGATCTGACCCTCGGCGAGCGCGGGCAACAGCTGCACCGGCTTGTAGCGGCGCACTTGCTCGACCATAGCGGCCGGGATCGCATAGCGGCGCGTGCCGACCGTGGCCAGCACCACCTGCGTGACCGCCAGCGTCAGCGGCAGATACAACGTGAAGCGCGTGCCGCGGCCGGCCTCGCTCGCCACCGCGATGCGGCCGCCGAAGGAGGCCAGCTCGGCGCGCACGACGTCCATGCCGACGCCGCGGCCCGCCAGTTCGGTCACCTCGTCGGCGGTCGAAAAGCCCGGGGCGAAGATCAGCTCCATCAGCTCGCGGTCGCTCACCACCTGATGGCGACCGATCAGCCCGCGCTCGATGCCGCGCTCGCGGATGCGGTCGAGCGCCAGGCCGGCGCCATCGTCGGCGAACGTGACGATGATCTCGTTGCCTTCCTGGCGCACCTCGATCGTCAGCTCACCGGTCTCGCGCTTGCCAAGGGCGCGCCGCTCGGCCGGCGCCTCCAGCCCGTGCACGATCGCGTTGCGCACCAGGTGTTCGAACGGGCCGGTCATGCGCTCCAGCACGCCGCGGTCGATCTCGGTGGTGCCGCCGCGGATCTCCAGGTTCACGCGCTTGTCCAGCTCCTTCGCGGTCTGGCGCGCGACGCGGTACAAGCGCTCGGCGACGTTGGAAAACGGCACCAGCCGTACGCGCATCAACTGCTGCTGCAGTTCGCGCGTGAGCCGCGATTGCGCGGTCAGGTCCTGATCGGCCATCTGCAGGCCCTTCAGCATGTTGCTCTGGACCATCGCCACGTCTTCGACCGATTCGGCGAGCAGCCGGGTCAGTTCCTGCAGGCGCGTGTAGCGGTCGAATTCGAGCGGATCGAACGCGGCCGACTCCTTGGCCAGCTGGTCGGCGCGCGCCTGGATCTGCGCGTCGGCCTGGATTTCGACCTCGCGCAGTTGCGTGCGCAGGCGCGCGACGTTTTCGGTCAGGTCAAGCAGCGCGCTCTTCAGCGCGCCGACTTCGTTCTCGAGCTTCGCGCGCGCGATCGCCACCTCGCCCGCCTGGTCGACCAGTTTGTCGAGGATGTCCGCGCGCACGCGGATGAACGAAACCGGCGCCGTCATCGTCGGCGCGCTGGCCGCCGGAGCCGTCGTCGCCGGCGGGCCGGCCACCATCGGTGTCGGCAGCGGGGCCGCGGCGGGCGGCGACGCTTCGCGTGCGATCTCCTGGCGCACGGCCGCCAGTTCGATCACCGGCGCCAGCGGCGGCGCCGTATCGGGTGCCGCGGCTGCCGGGTTCTGCAGACGTTCGATCAGCGCCTGCACCTGGTCGTACTGGCTTTGCAGGTCTTCGACGATCACGTGCGGCACGTTGACGAGGTGCATCGCCGACTCGATGCGCGTTTCCATGTCGTGCACCAGCTCGCCGATGCGCATCGCGCCCGCCATGCGGGCGCTGCCCTTGGTGGTGTGCAACTGACGCATCAGTTCGCGCGCCGCCGCGCGGTCGTTCGGATCGGCCGCGAGCTTGCGCAGCCCGGCGGCGATCGCCGGCAGCAGATCGTTGGCCTCGGTCAGGAACACCGGCAGCAGGTCCGGATCCAGTTCGTCGACGGCCGCGACCTTGCTCTGTTCGTCGGCGACCTCCGGCAGCAGCGACGCCCGCTCCGTCATCGGCGCCGCCGCCTGCGCGGCCAGCCACGCATCGGCGTCCAGCTCGACCGCCGGCTCGGGTGCTGCGTCCAGCACGATCTCTTCGACCGCGATCGCGTCGTGCGGCGGCGCTTCGAGCGCGGGCCCGTGCTCGACCGCGGGCGATTCGGCGGGCGGCGATTCGGCGGCCGGTGATTGCGGCGGCTCCGGCGACCGCAGGTCAGCGTTGCGAACGAACCGCACCAGCTCGTCGACTGCGGCCGCCTCGAGCGGAGCCTCGCTCGGGTAAATGCCGGCGGCGAACTGGTGCAGCATGCCGCGCATCGTTTCGACCGCGCGCTCCAGCACGTCGAACTGCGCCGGCGCGAGCGGCACCGGCTCGCTGCGGAGGTCGAGTTCCTGCATCAAGTGGTCCAGCGCGTCGGCGATCGCCGACAGCGGCGCCAGTCCGACCGTGGCGGCGATGCCGGCCAGCGAATGGGCGCGTCGTACCGTGGCGGCGCTCGCGCGGCGAGCCGGTTCGAAGCGCCACTCCGAAACGTCCTGCGCCAGGTTGCGGATCGCCTCGTCGGCCTCGTTCAGGAACACCGAATACAGACCGTGGCTGATCGCCACCGGGCCGATGCGCTTGATGTCGTCGTCGGCGGGTTTCGTCGCCGCCGCCGGCTCGGGTATCGAAGCGAGGTCGATCGCGCCGTCCTCAGCGCCGATCACCGCCGCATCGTTGTCGGCGACGGGCAGCGCGGGCGGCGCGTCAGATTCGGCCGCGCTGCCCGCCGGCTTTGACGGCGGACCTCCGTCGGCATATTCGAAGGGAGCGCCTTCACGCACGCGCTGCGCGGCCGCCACCAGCGGGCTGACGTCGATCGACGCGCGCGGATTGGCGGCGATGGCGGCGATCCATTCGCGCATGCGCGCGTGCGCGGTGGCGGCCAGATTCAGCAGATCGTCGTTGGCCGGCCGCTCCTGCGCCAGCCACAGGTTGAAGCACTGTTCGATCGCCCACGCGCCCTCGCCGAAGGCTTTCAGCCCGACCATGCGGCTGGAGCCCTTCAACGTGTGGAACGCGCGACGCACCGTCGTCATCGTGGCCTGGTTGTCGGGCGCGGAACGCAGCGCTTCGAGCTGTGTTGCGATCGTCGCCAGCACCTCGTTCGCTTCTTCCAGGAAGATCTCGTGCAGCTCGCGGTCGGCGGCGGCATCGGATTCCGGCAGCGGCGCCGTCGGCTGCGGTACCGCGGGTGCCGGCTGCGGTGCCAGCAGCGCGGCCAGTTCGCGCGCGACCGCCGGTTCCTTGAGCGCGGCGAATTGCGTCAGCAGCACGGCGCCGCGCGCGACCCGATCCTTGAGCTGGGCGTCGTCGAGCAGGTCCGCTTCGTTCGCCATCTGCGGCAGCAGCCGCGACAGCCCTTCGAGCGCGGCACCGTCGTTGCTGTTCAGCACCAGGCGCTCGGCCATCGCCTGCGCCAGTTCGAGGTGCTGTGCGGCGGACGTCTCGATGTTCTCCGGACGCCGCGTTTGCGCCGGCCGCTCGGGCGCGCTCGCCGGCTCTTCGTCGGCGGGCGCGGTCACCTCGGCCCCGGGCTGCCGCGTCAGATCGGCGGCGAAGACGCCGGTGACCGGGTCGTAGCGGAACATGCCGCGCGGGCGTTCCGATTCCTGCACCAGCGATTCGACGAAAAAGCCGATCGCGCCGAGGTTGCCGGCAATCCGCGCGAACTCCTCCGGCCGCGCCGGCGTGGCCTGATCGGCAAACGCGCGCACCGACGCCTGCACCGAGCGCAGGGCGGCCACCGGGTCCTCGGCGCCGAGCAGCGCCAGCACGCCGCACACCTGATCGAACATCGGCAGCGTGGCTGCCAGCTCGCCGCGTTCGGACGGGTTGCGGAAGAAGCGGTCGAGGCGGGTCTCGATCTCGCGCAGCGTGGCCTGCGTCTCGGCGACCACGGTCGCCATCGTCAGGCGGTCCTGCGCCCGGCGCGCGATCTCCGACAGCCACGGTGCGGAATCCGGCAGCGCCGCCCCGGCGTAGGCGGCCTGCAGCCGCTCGACCACCGCGCCCGCGCGCCCCGCGAACTCGTCGTCGGTGCGCGGCAATTGCTCCGCCCCCAGCTCGACGAACAGCAGCGCGGAGGCGACTTCCAGCGAAAGCGCCTCGCGCACGCTCGCCGCCAGCCGCGCGTAGTCCTGCGTCACGCCCGCGATCGCTGCCAGCACGCGGTCGATCGCCGCCGCGTCGAGACGGGCGCAGGCGGCGCGCGCATGCTGCAGCTCGGCGCCGAACTTGGCGGCATCCGCGCCGCCGACCACCTGGCCCCACAGCAGCTTGGCCTGCGCCAGCGCCTCTTTCAGCGCGCGCAACGCCTCGGCGTCGACCGTGGTCAGCGTGGTGCGCTCGAAGTCCGGCGGGATCAGCGCGTTCAGCCCATAAAGCCGCTTGACCTCGGCCACGCGCGGCACGCCGTCCTCGGCGCGTCCGACGTAGTACAGCGCGTCGATCATCAACCGCTCGGCCACCGCGGCGCCGCCGTCGATCAGCCGCCGCAGTTGCAGGTTCAGCCGCGCCAGCACCCGCTTCAGATCGGTGTCCACCGGCACTTGGCGCGCTGCCAGCGCTTCCAGCAGCCCGCGCACCACCCACCAGAAGCTGCGCGTCAGGCCGCGCAGCGGCAACTGTTCGAGGTCGGCCAGTGCGTCGCGCATCTGCGCGCGCGCCCGCGCGCTCTCGGAGTCGCGCAGAAAGCCGAGCAAGCCCTCCTCGAAGCGCACGCGCCGCACGCGCAACTGATCGGACGTCAGCGGCCGCGATTCGAGGCGATGAAACGCCGGCCGCCGCGTCAGGTCCGGGAACACGAGATCCGCGGGGTGGATGCGCGGCGCCTGGTTCAGCGTCAGGATGTCGCGGTAATAGGGGAACAGCCGGATCGGCTGGTTCGGCTGGCCCGACAGCAACCCTTCGAGGTAGGCGACCACCGCCGTCGCGGTCATCTCGACCGAACGCACCGCCGAGGGCGCGCATTCCTTCGGCTCGTTCTCCCAGCGGCGCAGCAGTTGCTCGATCGCTTCGGTCACCAGCGCCACGCCGCGTAAGTCGAGCAACTGCAGCGCGCCGCTGGCTTGGTGCACCTGAGTGGCGGCGTTGCGCAGGCTATCGACGTCCTGCTTGTTGGCGAGAAAGCCCTTGATGCCGTCGACCGCCTGCGCCAGCGAAACGCGGATCTCGCCGATGACCCACGCCAGTGGCGCGACGTCGGTCGCCGCGTCGAGCAGTTCGTTCGGGGAAGTCGTCTCGGTCATGGCCGCCACGTGGGAAGAAGTGCGCGGCGGCGCGGCCGCCGCGACGGTCGGGGTCGTTCGGCGCCGGTCAAGCGACGCGGAACCTCGAGATCGACGCCTTCAGTTCGCGCGCCAGGGTGGCGAGCTGGCCGATCGACTGCGCCGCCTGGCGCGTGCCCTGCGAGGTCTGGTCGGTCACCGCCAGGATGCGCTCGATCGACTGCGCCACGCCGCCGGCGGACTCGGCCTGCTCGCCGGTGGTGCCGGCGATACGCTCGATCAGCTCGGCGAGCTGGCGCGACACGCGCCCGATGTCGGCGAGCGCCGTGCCGGCGGCGTCCGACAGTTTGGTGCCCTCGACCACGCCCTGCGTGCTCTTTTCCATCGCCGCGACCGCGTCCTGCGTGTCGGTCTGAATCGTGCGCACCAGCGCGCCGATCTGCTTGGCGGCTTCGGCCGAGCGGTCGGCCAGACGCTGCACCTCCTCGGCCACCACCGAGAAGCCGCGTCCCGCTTCGCCGGCAGAGGCGGCCTGGATGGCGGCGTTCAACGCCAGCACGTTGGTCTGCTCGGTGATGTCCGAGATCAGTTCGACGATCTCGCCGATTTCCTGCGAGCTCTCGCCGAGGCGCTTGATGCGCTTGGCCGTTTCCTGGATCTGCTCGCGGATCTCGTTCATGCCGGCGATCTGGTTGTACACCGCGCGCTGGCCGCGTTCGGCGGCTTCCAGCGACGCGCGCGCGACCTTGGCCGATTCGGACGCGCTCTTGGACACGTCGTTGATCTGCGCCGCCATGCGCAGCACCTTGTCGCCGGTCTCCTTGATCTCGCGCGACTGCGCCTCGGAGGCGGTCAGCAGCCGCGTGGCGATGTCGCGCGCCTGCGTAGAGGCGGTGCTCACCTGCTCGGCGGCGGCGTTGATGCGGCCGACCAGGCCACGCAGCTCTTCCACCGTGTAGTTGACCGAGTCGGCGATCGCGCCGGTGATGTCCTCGGTTACGGTCGCCTGCACGGTGAGGTTGCCGTCGGCGACTTCCTGCAGCTCGTTCATCAGGCGCAGAATCGCGGCCTGGTTCTGCTCGTTGACGCGCTTTGCTTCTTCTTCCAGCCTGAGCGCCTCGGCGCGTTGACGCTCGGCCTCGACCGCGCGCTTGCGCACGTCGTCGAGCAGCACTTTGGCGATCAGCACCGCGGTGGCGAGCGCAAGCAGGCCGAACAGGCCCATCAGGAAGAAATTGACCGTGCGCTCGTCCTGCTCCTGCCGGTAAAGCTTCTGCAGTTCCGACACCTGCTGGCGCAGCGGCTCGGAGTCGCGCAGGATCGCCTGCTCGGACTCCTTCGCCTGCACCAGCGCCGGCAGGTTCGACAACGTGCCGCCGATGGCGGCCTGGAATTCGCTGTAGACCTTGGCCAGCTCCTGCAGGCGGGCGCGCATTTCGGGGTCGGTCGCCGGGGCGATGCGCAGCGTGTCGCTGCCCGCGAGCAGCGCCTGCGTCAGGTCGCGGAACAGCGCGATGTCGCGCCCGAGCGTGAGCGCGACCTCGGCGTTGGCCGAATCGCCCGTGATCATCGAATTGGCGCTGCGGCCGATGCGCTGGGTCAACATCACGAGCTGGCCGGCGGCGGCGATCTCGCGCGCCGGCGCGCCGGCCTGCAGCTTGAGCGCGGAGATCTCTTCCGTGAGCTGCAGCAGGCGCGGCGTGGTGTCGTTGATGCGCTTGATCACGGCGCCGAACGCGACCAGCGTCTTTTCGTTGGCGACGATGGCCGATGCCGCCGCCTCCGACGCCTTCCAGCGTTCGATCAGGCGCGTGATCGCCGGCTGGATCTGCGCCGAAGACGGCGCCAGCCCGCGCTCGGGATCGCCTCTTTCCAAAGCCGCCAGATTGGCGGCGATGCGGTCGCGGCTGTCGCGCAGCTCCGCCAGCGCGGCGGTGTTACCGGCGACCGCGTTGGTCGCGGCCTTCGCCAGCCGCTGCGTGTGCATCAGCGTGTCGCCGACGATCTCCGCTTGCAGCGTGCCGTTGGACGCCTGCCGCACGTCGATCGCGACGATGGCGGTCACCAGCAGCGCGAACACGCCGAGCAGCGTCAGCAGCGACTGCACCTGCAGATTGACCGGCTTGTCGCCGATCAGCGGCAGCTTCCAAGCGATCAGCCGGTCGAGCAAGGCCGGGCTGGGTGCCGACGCTGTCCGTAGCGCGGCGCGCGACACCCGTTGCGTGCCGGGACTGCGCGCCGGCGCGGCTTCCGCCGCCGGCGGCGCATCGAGCGGTGCGAACTCCGTGTAGCGGAACGCGTCGCGCGCAGGCTCTTGCTGAGCGGCCGACTCCGGCTTCTTACGCCGGCTCAGTCCGAGGTCCCATGCCATGTCCATCCCCCTTGCTACCGCCTCTGGCCGGCGGCCGATCGACGATTCAAATGCCGATGCTGCCGAACGCTTCGCTCGCCACCAGCGCCGGCAGGTCCAGTTCCGTCAGCACCGTGCCGTCCAGGTCGCGGAAGCGGTGCCTCTCCCACGGCGCGCCGCCGGCAGCGGCCGCGCCCAGATCTTCCAGTTCGTGCGTGTTGCGCAGGCCGAACGCGCGCGTGATCAGCATGCCGGCATTGACCTTCAAGGCCGGCCCGAACACCAGCAACTGCTGCGCCTGTTCGGGCGCGAGCGCAGCGCGCCCCGTCAGCTGCGGAAGATCGATCACGCCGATCAGCCGCCCGCGCACGTTGGCCAGGCCGCGAAACCACGGCCGCGTCCACGGCACCGGTGCCACGGCGGGCGCGGCGACGATTTCGCCGGCCGCCGTCATGTCCAGCAGGTAACTGTCGGTGCCGATGCGCACCGCCAGCCGCAACGGCTGCGCCGGCGTGTGCGGCGCAGCCTTGATGCGTTCGGCCAGTTGCGCCGAAAACTCGCGCAGCTTGCTGCCGTGTCGGCCGGCTTCCATCACGGATCCCGATCAGCCGAGGGCGGCGATCTTCTCCAGCAGCTCTTCGACCTTGACCGGCTTGGTCACGTAGTCGCGCGCACCCTGGCGCATGCCCCAAATGCGGTCGGTCTGCTGGTTCTTGCTCGTGCACATGATTACCGGGATGTGCTGCGTGGCCGGGTCTTTCGACAGCGCGCGCGTGAACTGGAAGCCGTTCTGCCCCGGCATCACGACGTCCATCAGGATTAGATCCGGCATCTGCGCCTTGATCTTGAGCGCCGCCTCCTCCGCGCTTTCCGCGGCGGAGACGCTGAAGCCGTTCTTGGTCAGCAGTTCGGTGAGGAAATAGCGCTCGGTCGGCGAATCGTCGACGACCAGGATTTTCTTGATCGGCATCTGTTGCCTCCGCGTGCCGTTCGGTTGATGGGTCAGTTGATCGAGTGCTCGCGCACCGCGGCCAGCAGGCTGTCCTTGGTGAACGGCTTGGTCAGGTACTCGCTGGAGCCGACCATGCGCCCGCGCGCGCGGTCGAACAGGCCGTCCTTCGAGGACAGCATCACCACTGGCGTGCGCGAAAAGCGCGGGCTGCGCTTGATCAGCGCGCAGGTCTGGTAGCCGTCCAGGCGCGGCATCAGGATGTCGCAGAAAATGATGTTCGGCTCGTGGTCGTTGATCTTGGCCAGCGCCTCGAACCCGTCCTGCGCCAGGATCACCTGGCAGCCGGCCTGCGTCAGAAAGATTTCGGCGCTGCGGCGGATGGTGTTGGAGTCGTCGATCACCATCACCTTCTTGCCGCGAATGTCGGAAAAGTCCGGCCCGGACATCACCACTCCTCCATCGTTGCGACGGCACGAAGCCGCCGGCCGCCGGCCGAGAGATCCGGTGCTGGCCCTAGATCTCGACCATCTCGAAGTCTTCCTTGCGGGCGCCGCATTCGGGGCAGGTCCAGTTGGGCGGCAGATCCTCCCAACGCGTGCCGGGCGGAATGCCCTCGTCGGGAAGCCCCGCCGCCTCGTCGTAGATCCATCCGCAAATCAGGCACATCCAGGTGCGTGTCGCTTGCGCCGCTGCTGTCGTCATCCGCCGGAATTCTTCAACGAATTCGATAAGATACTGAGGGCGGCGCATCATAGCCTGTGACCGGAAAAGCGGTCGAATTCCGTGCCATCCCCGCGTCGGACGTTCGGCTGACGGCCCGCACCCCCGGGGCCCCGGCCGGTGCGGGTCGTGCGGCGGCGCCCGCGAAAGGAACCACCAGATCGGCGGCACCCGCCATCGTTGCCCATACGCTTCAGGAGCGCCATTCCGTGAGCCGCAACGACCAACTGTTCGAGCGTGCCTTGCGCACGATCCCCGGCGGCGTGAACTCGCCGGTGCGCGCCTTCAAGTCGGTGGGCGGGACACCGCGCTTCGTCGTGCGCGCCGAGGGCCCGTACTTTTGGGACGCCGACGGCCGGCGCTACATCGATTACATCGGCTCGTGGGGGCCGATGATCGTCGGCCATGCGCACCCGGCGGTGGTGCGGGCGGTGCAGGAAGCGGCGGCGCGCGGCCTCAGCTTCGGTGCGCCCACAGAGGCCGAGGTCGCGATGGCCGAGACGATCGTTCGCCTGATGCCGTCGATCGAACAACTGCGGCTCGTCTCCTCGGGCACCGAGGCGGCGATGAGCGCGCTGCGGCTGGCGCGCGGTGCCACCGGCCGGCGCAAGATCGTGAAGTTCGAGGGCTGCTACCACGGCCACGCCGACGGTCTGCTGGTGAAGGCCGGCTCCGGCGCGCTGACCTTCGGCCACCCCAGCTCGGCCGGGGTGCCGGCCGAGATCACGCAGCACACGCTGGCGCTGGACTACAACGATGCGCAGCAACTGGAAGACGCGTTCAGGCGTCACGGCGACGACATCGCCTGCGTGATCGTCGAGCCGGTGGCCGGGAACATGAACCTGGTGCGCGCGACCGACGAATTCCTGCGCACGATGCGGCGGCTGTGCACCCAGCACGGCGCGCTGCTGATCTTCGACGAGGTGATGACCGGGTTCCGCGTCGCCGCCGGAGGCGCGCAGTCCTTGTACGGCATCGAGCCCGATCTGACGGTGCTCGGCAAGGTCATCGGCGGCGGGCTGCCGGTGGCGGCGTTCGGCGGCCGGCGCGAGGTGATGAAACATCTGGCGCCGCTCGGTCCCGTCTATCAGGCCGGAACGCTGTCGGGAAACCCGGTGGCGGTGGCGTGCGGGTTGGCCACACTCGAACTGATCCAGGCGCCGGGCTTCTACGATCGGCTGGCGGCGCAGACGCGCCGGCTCATCGACGGCCTGATGGCGGCCGCACGCCAGGTGCCCGGCATCGACTTCTGCGCCGACGCCGTGGGCGGCATGTTCGGCATCTACTTCGCTCGCCAGGTGCCGACCAATTACGCGCAGGTGCTGGCCACCGACAAGGCGCGCTTCAATGCGTTTTTCCACGCGATGCTCGCGCGCGGCGTGTACCTGGCGCCCTCGGCGTACGAAGCGGGGTTCGTGTCCGCGGCCCACGACGATGCGGCGATCGAGGCGACGCTCGCCGCCGCCGCCGAGTCCTTCGGCGCGATCGCGCGCCCGTAGTGGGCGTTCACCGGTGCGACGCCGCGCGTACGAGCCGCACGCAGAGCCGGCGCCGCCGCTCGTGTCCCGCGCCGTGAGCTGCGAGGAACTCGTGCCCGCATCGCTGGACGAACGCCGATGATCATGACCTCGCTTAGAAGCGCCGCGCTCGCCGGCGTGCTGGTCTGGTTCGCGGCGGCCGCTTTGGCGCAGCCGGTGCGCACCGACAACGCCGAGGCCGAGCTCGTCGCCGCCGTCGATGCGGTCGTGCCCGGCCAGCCCCTGCAGGTGGCGTTGCGCATTCGGCACGACGAAGGCTGGCATACGTACTGGCAGGTGCCGGGCGACTCGGGGCTGCCGACGCGCATCGCGTGGAAACTGCCGCCGGGCTTCCGCGCGGGGCCGATCGAATGGCCGCTGCCCAAGCGGCTGCCGGTCGGTCCGCTGATGAACTTCGGTTACGAAGGCGAGGTGTTGCTGCTGTCCACCTTGACGCCGCCCGCCTCGCTTCGCTTCGGTGAAAGCGTCGAACTGTCCGCGCGTGCCGACTGGCTGATCTGCAAGGACGTCTGCATTCCGGGCGGCGCCGACGTGAGATTGACGCTGCCGGTGCGCGACGCCGCCCAGCCGTCGCGGCGCGCGGCGCAGTTCGCCGCCGCGCGCGCGCTGGTGCCGCAGCCGCTGGCGCTGCAAGGCGCAGACGCGGTGATCGAGGACGATCGCATCCGACTGTCGTTCGCCGCGCAAGGCAAGCGCTTCGAGTTCTTCCCGCTCGAGGAGTCGCGCATCGAGGCCGCGGCCGCGCAGATCACCGCGTCGGAGGGCGGCAAAGCGGTGCTGCTGCTCACCGCCGCGCGTCCGGTGGCGCCCGAGTTCACGCGCCTGAAGGGCGTGCTGGTGGCCGACGGCGGCCCGGCCAACGCCGACCGCGGCGGCTGGGCGGGAGTGATCGACATCCCGCTGCGCGCCGGCACGGTGCCGCCGTTCGCTCGGCCAGCAACACCTTACGCGATCGAAGCCGTCGAAGGCGCTGCGCTCGGCTTCTGGCTCGCGCTGGCAGGCGCGTTCGTGGGCGGGCTGATCCTTAACCTGATGCCGTGCGTGTTCCCGGTGCTCAGTCTCAAGCTGCTTTCGCTTATCCAGCATCAGCGCGCCGAGGACGCCGCGCACGTCCCGCATCCGCCGCTGCGGACGCACGGTCTCGCCTACGGCGCCGGCGTGGTGGCCAGTTTCGTGCTGCTCGCTGCGGTGCTGATCGCGCTGCGTGCCGCAGGCATGCAACTCGGCTGGGGGTTCCAGTTGCAGACGCCCTGGGTGATCGCCGCGCTCACGGCGCTTTTCTTCCTGATCGGGCTGAACCTGCTCGGCGCATTCGAATTCACGTGGGGCGGCGGCCTGGCCAACACGCGGCTCGCCGCATCGATGCAAAGCGATTCGTTAAAGGGAAGTTTCGGCACCGGCGTGCTGGCGGTGATCGTGGCCGCGCCCTGTACGGCGCCGTTCATGGGTGCGGCGCTCGGTTACGCGATGACGCAGACGGCGCCGGTCGCGCTTGCGGTATTCGCGATGCTGGGCGCCGGCATGGCCGCGCCGTACGTGCTGCTGACCGTGTACCCGCGGATGCTGGCGCGGCTGCCGCGCCCGGGCGCGTGGATGCAGCGCTTCAAGGAGGCGATGGCGTTTCCGATGTTCGCCACTTGCGTGTGGCTG
>JAKANT010000391.1 GCA_021823635.1 Pseudomonadota bacterium | reverse complement strand
CGGGTGTTCGATCAGGCTTTCCACGCCGCCCAGGCTTTCGGCGAGCGTGAACACGCGGCAGCGCGACAGCATGCGGCGCGCGCGCTCGAGGCCGCCGTCGAGGATGGCGCTCACCATCGCGCCGCCGGTGCGCATCTGGCGGCGCGCGAGCGCATGCTGCGGATGGCTTTCGAGTCCCGGATAGATCACGCGCCGGATGTCCTTGCGCGCTTGCAGGTAGCGCGCCACCGCCAGCGCATTGTCCGCCGCGCGTTCCATCCGCAGCGCCAGGGTCTTGACGCCGCGCAACGCGAGAAAACAGTCGAACGGCGCGGCGATCGCGCCCACGGCGTTTTGCAGGAAGCCGAGCCGCTCGATCAGGGCCTCGTCGTCGCCGACCACCGCGATTCCGCCGATCATGTCCGAGTGGCCGTTGATGTACTTGGTCACGCTGTGCACGACGACGTGAAAGCCCGCCGCCAGCGGCCGCTGGTTGTAGGGCGTGGCGAAGGTGTTGTCCGCCACCGCGAGCAACCCGTGCCGGCGCGCGATCGCGGCGGCGGCTTCCAGGTCCACCAGTTTCAGCAGCGGGTTGCTCGGCGTCTCGACCCACAGCATGCGTGTGTTCGGCCGGATCGCCGCTTCGATGGCGGCGCAATCCGACGCATCGACATAGCTCACTTGCAGCGCCGCGCTCTGGCGCCGCACGCGCTCGAAGAGGCGATACGTGCCGCCGTAGAGGTCGTCGGAGGCGATCACGTGCGAGCCGGCCTCGAGCAGTTCCAGCACGGTGGCGATCGCCGCCATGCCGGAAGCGAACGCGAAACCGGCGCGGCCGTCTTCCAGGTCGGCCACACAGCGCTCGAACGCCCAGCGCGTCGGGTTGTGGCTGCGGCCATAATCCAAGCCCTTGTGCACGCCCGGCGCGTCCTGCTTATAGGTGCTGCTGGTGTAAATGGGCGTCATCACCGCGCCGGTGGCGGGATCCGGCACCTGGCCGGCGTGGATCACACGGGTGGCGAATTCGCGCCGCCGGCCCTCGGCCGGCAGCACGCGGTTGGTCGGCAGGCGGTCCGTGCCTTCGCTCATCGCGTCGCTCCTTGCGTGACGTTCTGCAGCCGGTTGCGGCGCAGGAAGTTCAGCACGTCGATGCGGGTGATCAGGCCGTGGAAGCCCTCGTCGTCGTTGACCACCGCCACCAGCCCCGCATCGAAGATCGGCATCAGGTCGTCGATCGACGCGCGGTGATCGACGGTGCGCACTTTGCGCGTCATCACCTCGGCGACCCTGCGCTCGAACGCGCCGCGGTCGCGGTACACCGCGAGCAGCAGATCGCTTTCGTCGACGATGCCGACCAGGCGGTCGCCCTCCAGCACCGGCAGCTGCGAGACGTCGAACATCTTCATGCGCGTCAGCGCCACGGTCAGCGCATCGTCGGGGCCGACCGCGACCACTTCGTGCTCGCGATAACTGCGCGAGATCAAGTCGCGCAGATCGCCATACACGGGCCGCTCGCCCAGGCCCTGATCGTTCAGCCAATGGTCGTTGAACTGCTTGGCGAGATACTTGTTGCCGGTGTCGCAGACGAAGGTGACCACGGTCTTCGGCTCGGTCTGCTCGCGGCAGTAGCGCAAGGCGGCTGCGATCAGCGTGCCGCTGCTGCTGCCGGCCAGTATCCCTTCCTGGCGCAGCAGCGCGCGCACGGTCTGCATCGCTTCGCGGTCGCCGATGCTGTAGGCGCTGCGCACGCGCGAAAGATCCGCGATCGGCGGCACGAAATCCTCGCCGATGCCTTCCACCAGCCAGGCGCCGGCCTGCCCGATCCTGCCGGTGCGCACGTAATCCACCAGCACCGAGCCGGCCGGATCCGCCAGCACCATCTCCACCTGCGGCGCCACGCGCGCGAAGTAGCGCGACAGCCCGGTCAGCGTGCCGCCGGAGCCCACCCCGCAGACGACCGCATCGACCTGCCCGCCGGTCTGGGCCCAGATCTCCGGGCCGGTCGTCGTTTCGTGCGCGAGCGGATTGGCCGGGTTGTTGAACTGGTTCACGTACCAGGCGCCCGGGGTTTCGCGCGCGATTTTCTCGGCGAGGTCCTGGTAGTACTGCGGGTGCCCCCGGCCGACGTCCGAGCGCGTCAGCACGATCTCCGCGCCCAGCGCACGCAGGTGCACGAGCTTTTCCTGGCTCATCTTGTCCGGAATGACCAGGATCAGCCGGTAGCCCTTGGCGCCGGCGACCAGCGCCAGGCCGAGCCCCGTATTGCCGGCGGTGGCCTCCACCAGCGTGGCGCCGGGGCCGATTTTTCCTTCGCGCTCGGCCGCTTCGATCATCGAGCGGCCGATGCGGTCCTTGATCGAGCCGCCCGGGTTCTGGCTTTCGAGTTTCAGCAGCAGCCGGCAGCGGCCGGTGTCGAAGCTGCGCAGCTCCACCATCGGCGTGTTGCCGATCAGGTCGGTGACTTGCCGGTGTACGGTCATCGCGCCTCCTGTCGATCCGGAGGCGCGCATCTTAGGCGGCGCCGCGCGTGTACGCAGCGAGCTCCCAGTCACCGCTCGTTTCGTCGTGGCGCAGGATGTAGAGGTCGCCGTCGTCGGCCGCCACCTTGAACCAGCGGCCGTGCGGCGCGAACCAGCGGTCGACGATCTCGCGCACGGCGAGCCGCCGTTCGCCCAGCCAGAAGGCCACCGGCTCCTGTTCGCCGCGATCGCCGGCGTCACAGGCGACGCGGATCGGCATCGCTCAACCGCCGTCCGCGCCGAGCAGAAACGCCAGCGCCTCGCGCCAGAAGCGCGCATCTACGCGAAGCGGCCAGTCGGTGTTCCCGGCGCCTTCGATCACCGCCATCACCTGCT
>JAKANT010000009.1:9812-12616 GCA_021823635.1 Pseudomonadota bacterium | reverse complement strand
AACTTTAACCTTGGGAAACCGTGACCAAGGCCGGCCGCAGCACGCGCTCGGCGATCATCCATCCCTTCTGCAGGACGGCGACGACGTGGTTCGGGGGCACCCCCTCGGCCGCGGCCACCGAGATCGCCTGATGGCGGTGCGGATCGAACTTCTCGCCCTTGGGGTCGATCGCCACCAGACGGTGGCGTTCGAACGCGCTGCGCAACTGGCGCAGCGTGAGCTGCACGCCCTCGCGCAGCGTCTCGGCGCTGGCGCCCTCGGCTTCCAGCGCCTTTTCCAGCGAGTCCATCACCGGCACCAGCGCCTCCGCGAACGACTCGATGGCGAACTTGTGTGCTTTGGCGATTTCTTCCTGCGCCCGGCGCCGCGTGTTCTCGGCCTCCGCCTTGGCGCGCAGGTAAAGGTCGTAGTACTGGTCCGCCTTGGCGCGCGCTTCGTCCAGCGCCGCCTGCAGCTCGCGCTCGACTTCGGCGACGCTGGCCGACGCCAGCGCCGGCGCCTCGTTGGCCGCCTGCGGTGCGTCGGCGGCCGCGGTTTCGTTGGCCGGGCTCGGCTCCGGTCCCTGCATGGATCCTCCGGGTCGGAAAGACAGACGATTCGAGAGCCCGTCGGAAATGGGGCAGCCGGCCCCATTTTCAAGGGCCGCTGGCGCGCGGTCGGCCGGTTTCGGATGATCGCCTTCGCCGGAAGGCGCGATTCGGACTCTTGGCCCGGCGCCGCTGCGCCGCGAGAATGCGCTGTCGCCACACCCGAAGCGGACTCAAAAAATGGCGGACCCGAAAAGCAACCGTCAAGCCTCACTGGGCGACTTCTGGTCGCAGGCGCCGGCGGTTGCTTTCGCGGCCGCCGCCGTGATCGCGATCGTCGTCGTCAACGGGCGGCCGCAGCCCGCCGATGCACGCGCGCCGGCGCCGGCAGATGCGGCCCGGCCAGCCGCCGAGGAGCATGCGCCCGCGGGCGCCCAAGCCGGGCTCGGGCTCGACGCGCGCCCGCGCGACGCCGCCCTTCGGACGGTCCGGCCGTTGGCCGCGGACGTCGAGGTCGGCCACCGCGGCCAGCTCGACGGCCATGCGCTGAACCGGCGCGCTGAATAGCGGCTCAACGCGCGGCGCCCAGCGCGCGCGCCCGCGCCGCGCTCTTCTGCGCTTCAACTTCGCGCTCATGCCGCTTGCTGCGTTCGACCGGCCAGCCCTGTGTATGCGTGCGCACGAGATCGGCCAGCGCGCCGATGAAGGCCGGCGAATCGTTGAGCGCCGGGATGTAGTGGAAGATCTTGCCCCCGGCCTGTAGGTACTGGCGCCGACCCTCGAGGGCGATCTCCTCCAGCGTCTCCAGGCAATCGGCGACGAAGCCGGGGCAGACCACGTCGACGCGCGGCACGCCGCGGCGGCCCAGATCCTCCAGCAAAGGGGCCGTGTAGGGTTGCAGCCACTCGGCGCGGCCGAAGCGGGACTGGAAGGAAACGGCGTATTGCTCCTTCGACAGGCCGAGCGCCTCGGCCAGCAGGCGCGCCGTCTTCTGGCATTCGCAGTGGTACGGGTCGCCGAGGTCGAGCGTTCGCCGCGGCACGCCATGAAAACTCATCAGCAGGACGCCGCCGTCGTCGACCACCCGGCCGTGGCGGCGCCAATGCTCGAGCACGCGCGCTTTCAGCGCGTCGATGTACGCGGGGTGATCGTGGAAGTGCTTGATGCATCGGACCTCGGGCACGTTGCGAACGCGCGTCAGAGCAGCGTTCACCGCGTCCAAGGCAGTCGCGGTGGTGGACGCCGAGTACTGCGGGTACAGCGGCAGCACGAGCAGCCGCTCGACGCGCCGCGCCGCGAGTTGCGCGACGACCGAGTCGATCGACGGCTCGCCGTAGCGCATCGCCAGGGCCACCTCGACGTCCAGGCCCCGCTCGCCCAGCCAGCCCCGCAAAAGCAGCGCCTGCTGCTGCGAATGGACCTTGAGGGGCGAGCCAGCGTCGGTCCAGATGGCCGCGTATTTGGCCGCCGAGCGGCGCGGTCGTACCGCCAGGATCAGCGCCAGCAGCGGTCGCCACAGCAGCGGCGGAATCTCCACCACACGAGGGTCGGACAGAAACTGGCGCAAAAATGGGCGCAGCGCCGCCGCCGTGGGCGCCTGCGGCGTACCCAGGTTGATCAGCAGCACGGCGGTGCGACCCGGCAGGGAGTGATCGAAAGCGTCGTTGGCGGGCATCGGCTGCATGCTAGCGCGTGCGCCGGTCGTGCCCGGCTCCGCTTCGGCCGCCGCCGGCCGCAAAAATCATGACGCCCGGACGGTTGCGCCCTGCTGCGAGTGCGTTTAGCCCTGCTGACTGAGCGCGTTGGACAGCACCTTGGCGGTGATGTCGACGATCGGGATCACGCGCTCGTAGGCCATGCGCGTCGGCCCGATCACGCCGAGCGTGCCGACCACTTGACCGTCGACCTCGTAGGGCGCGACGACCAGGCTCATCTCGTCGAGCGGAACGAGCTGCGACTCGCCGCCGATGTAGATCTGCACGCCGTGCGACCGGCTGGAGACGTCCAACAGGTTGAGCAGCCGCGTCTTGTGCTCGAACAGGTCGAACAGCGCGCGCAGCTTGTCGAGGTCGGCCGCCAGATCGCGCACGCCCAGCAGGTTGCGTTCGCCCGAGATCAGCACCGGATCGGTGGCTTCGACCGCATCGGCCCCGGCCTGCACGGCGGCTTCCATCAGGCGCGCGATCTCGGCCCGCAGCTCGGTCAGTTCGCCGTGCAGCCGCCGCCGCGCCTCGTCGAACGTCAGACCGGCGAAGTGCTGGTTTAGGATGTTTGCCG
>JAKANT010000009.1:0-9802 GCA_021823635.1 Pseudomonadota bacterium | reverse complement strand
GGTGAACAGGATGCGGTTCTGCACGTCGCCGTCCGGCGTGACCAGGATCATCAGCACGCGCTTGTCCGACAGTCGCAGGAATTCGACCTGGCGGAAGGTCGAAGCGCGGCGCGGTGTCGAGACCACGCCGGCGAAGTGCGACAGGTTCGACAGCAACTGTGCCGCGGTCTGGATCGCCCGCTGCGGTTCGGCCACCTGCAACTGGTCCTCGATGGCGCGCGTCTGCTGTTCCTGCAGCGGCTGCACGGTGAGCAGCGTGTCGACGAACAGCCGGTAGCCGCGCGGTGTGGGCACGCGGCCGGCCGAAGTGTGCGGGCTGGCCACGTAGCCCATCTCCTCGAGGTCGGACATCACGTTGCGGATGGTGGCCGGCGACAGGTCCAGCCCCGACAGCTTGGAAAGCGAACGCGACCCGACCGGCTGACCCTCGGCGATGTACCGCTCGATCAGCGTCTTCAGCAGCAGGCGGGCGCGTTCGTCCAGGACGTGTCGCATGTTCGTGGCGGGCGCCCCGATGCCGGTGCGGGCGCTCGCATGCCGCAAGCTTACTGCCCTTCTTGCTACATTGCGTGCCATGGCGCGGGCCTTCAAGTACGTCGCGATCTTCGCCAAACCGCGCGCGGACGGCATCCGCGAGCCGCTAGCGGCGATCGCCGCCATCGTCGAACGGGCCCAAGCGGTGCCGATGTTCGACGCCGCCACGCGCGATCTCGCCGGATTGGACGCCTATCCCGGCTTTTCGTTGCAGGCGATCGGCCGGCAGGCCGACGTGGCGATCGTGTTGGGCGGCGACGGCACCATGCTCGGCATTGCCCGCGAGCTGGCGCCGTTCCGTATCCCCCTGATCGGGGTCAACCACGGCCGCCTCGGCTTCATGACCGACATCGCGGTCGAACAGGTGGAGGTACTGTCCGCCATGCTGGCGGGCCGCTACGAAACCGACCGTCGCGTGCTGCTCGATGCCGAAGTGCTGCGCGACGGCGACATCGTATACCGCGCGCGGGCACTGAACGACGTGGTGGTTTCGCGCGGCGTGGCCGGGGGAATGGTCGAGTTCACGGTGCGGGTGGACGGCGTCACCATGTACAACCAGCGCGCCGACGGTCTGATCGTGGCCACGCCCACCGGATCGACGGCCTACGCGTTGTCCGCCAACGGGCCCATTTTGCACCCTTCGCTCGCCGGACTGGTCCTGGTGCCGGTCGCACCGCAAACGCTATCGAACCGGCCGATCGCCCTGCCCGACACCTGCGTGATCGAGATCGAGATCACCGACGTGCGCGACGCGTCCGCGCACTTCGATATGCAGTCGTTTTCGCTGCTGCGGCCCGGCGACATCGTGCGCGCACAGCGCAGCGGCGACTTCGTCACCCTGCTGCACCCGGTCGGCTATAACTACTTCGCCACACTGCGGCAGAAGCTGCACTGGAACGTTATGCCGAGCGAGCCGCACGGGCGGGTTTAGCGGCGGGCGGCGCGGCTTTAGCATGCGGTGCCGCCGCGCGTGTGCGCCGCGTCCGCGGCCGCGCGGTTCGGAACTTCGGTCCTTATCCCTCGATGCTGCTGTCCCTGTCGATCCGCAATTTCGTCATCGTCGACGCGCTCGACCTGGAGTTCGCACCCGGCTTCACGGTCTTGACGGGCGAGACCGGCGCCGGCAAATCGATCCTGATCGACGCCTTGCTGCTGGCGCTTGGCGAGCGCGCCGATGCCGGCGTGGTGCGGGAAGGCGCGCAGCGCGCCGACGTCGGCGCCGAATTTCGCGCCGGCGCCGCGGTGGCCGAGTGGCTGGCCGCCAACGAGCTCGCGGGCGAGGCCGACACCGTGCTTGTGCGCCGCACGGTCGATGCGGCCGGTCGCAGCAAGGCGTTCATCAACGGTGTGCCCGCCACCCTGGCCCAGTTGCGCGAACTGGGCAGCCTGCTGGTCGACGTGCACGGCCAGCACGCGCACCAGTCGTTGCTTAGACCGGCGGCGCAGCTGCGGCTGCTCGACGAGCACGGCGGCCTAAGCCAACTGGCGGCCGACGTTGCCGCCGCGCACGCCGACTGGCGGCGCGCCAGCCGCGCGCGGGCGGACGCCGAGGCGATGGCCGCGAGCGCGTCGGCCGAGCAGGAGCGGCTGCGCTGGATCGTGGACGAACTGGGCGAAGTCGCACCGGGCGACGGCGAGTGGGAGGCGGTCGAAGCCGAGCACAAGCGGCTCGCGCATGCGGCCGCGCTACTGGAGGGCGCGCAGGCGGCCGTCGATGCGCTCGCCGAAGACGACGCCTCGGCGCTTTCGCGCATCGACGCGTGCGCGGCGCGGCTCGAACAGCTGGCGCATTTCGACGAGCGACTGAAACCGACGCTCGAGTTGCTCGCCAGCGCCCGTATCCACGTCGACGAGGCGGCCGCCGAGCTGCGGCGTTATCTGGACCGCGCCGACCTGGACGGCGCGCGATTGGCACAGGTCGAGGCGCGCGTGGCGGCGCTGCACGCCGCCGCGCGCAAGTTCCGCACGCCGCCCCAGCAGCTGCCGGCGCTGCTGCGATCGGCCCAGGAAAAGCTCACCGCTCTGTCGGCCGCGAGCGATCTGGACGCGCTGCGCCGCGCGGAGACGCAGGCCGAGGCCGCCTACCAGCAGCTCGCGCAGCGGCTGTCGCGCGCCCGCGCGCAGGCCGCCGCCAACATGAGCGCCGAGGTCACGCGCGCGATGCAGGACCTGTCGATGGCGGGCGGCCGCTTCGAGGTCGCGCTCACGGCGGCAGAGCCTTGCGCGAGCGGCAACGAGCGCGTCGAATTCCTGGTGGCCGGGCATGCCGGCACCACACCGCGGCCGCTCGCCAAGGTCGCCTCCGGCGGCGAACTGGCCCGCATCAGCCTGGCAATCTCGGTCATCGCCGCCAGCGCCACACCCGTGTCGACGCTGATCTTCGACGAAGTGGACGCCGGCATCGGCGGCGCCGTGGCCGAAACGGTCGGCCGCCTGCTCAAGCAGCTCGGCACCCAGCGCCAGGTGCTGTGCGTCACTCACCTGCCGCAGGTGGCGGCGCGCGGCGATCAGCATCTGCTGGTGAGCAAGGTCGCCGCCGACGCCGGCCCCCCGGTGTCGCGCATCGCGGCGCTCGACCGTCGGGCGCGCGTCGAAGAGCTGGCGCGCATGCTCGGCGGGGTGGCGATCACCGACACGACCCGCAAGCACGCGCGCGAGATGCTCGCCGCCTGATCGCGGCGCGCTACGGTCGAACGGCGCGGCGCGCCTTCATTTGCGGTACGGGCAATCCTTCTTCGTGCAGTTTCCGTACAGCGACAACGCGTGCTCCTGCAGGCGGAAACCGAGCCCCTCGGCGATCCGCTGCTGGCGTTTCTCGATCTCGGCGTCGACGAACTCCTCGACGCGGCCGCAATCCAGACACACCAGGTGGTCGTGGTGGGTGCCTTCGTTCAACTCGAACACCGAGTGCCCGGCCTCGAAGTGGCTGCGCGAAAGCAACCCGGCCTGCTCGAATTGCGTCAGCACCCGATACACGGTGGCCAGCCCGACGTCCAGGCGCTCGGCCAGCAGCGCCTTGTAAACGTCCTCCGCGCTCATGTGGCGCGCGCCGCCCTGCTGCGCGTTGCGCTGGAAGATTTCCAGCACCTTCAAGCGCGGCAGTGTGGCTTTCAGCCCGATCGTCTTCAGATCGGCCGGGCGCGGATGGGGACGTTGAGGCATTCGTTCCGGGATGCGCGCAGCGCACCGCTATCATAGCGACCGCTTTTTGGCGCCCGCGCGCGAGCCGCATGTATTCCCGCCTTCTTGTCGCCACCGCCGCGTTCATCCTCGCCGGCTGCGAATCGCTGCGCACCTGGACGCCGGCGATCATCCAGCCGTATCGGCCCGACGTGCAGCAGGGCAACGTGGTGACGCGGGAAATGGTCGAGCAGTTGCGCGAAGGCATGACGCGCGACCAGGTGCGCTTCCTTCTGGGCACGCCGCTGCTCACCAGCGTGTTTCATCAGGATCGCTGGGACTTCGTCTACTACCTGCAGCGAGGTAAGGGCGACGAGCGGCAGCTGCGCAGGCTGACCGTCTTTTTCAAGGACGACCGTTTGGCCAGGTTCGAATCCGACGAGATGCCGCCGGAGAAGCTCGCCGACAACCTGATCCTGGGCCGCAAGCCGAAAGCGGTGCCGCAGGCGCCGCCGAAGGAGCCGGAGCCCCCGGTCACGATCCCGGCACGCTGAACGCATGAGCCTACGCATCGCCATCGCCGGAGCCGGCGGCCGCATGGGACGTACGCTGATCGAAGCGGCGCTGGACGCGAGCGACCTGCAGCTCGCGGCGGCGCTGGAGCGCAGCGACAGCCCCGAGATCGGCAACGACTGCGGACAGTTCCTCGGCCGAGCGACCGGCGTTCGCGTCAGCGAGCGGATCGACGCCATCGCGGACGCCGACGTGCTGATCGATTTCACGCGGCCCGAGGCCACGCTCGCGCACCTGCAGGCGTGCCAACGGCATGGCGTGAAGCTGGTGATCGGCACCACCGGATTCGATGCCGCCGGCAAGTCGGCGATCGCCGCGGCGGCGCAGTCGATCCCGATCGTGTTCTCCCCCAACATGAGCGTGGGCGTGAACGCCACACTGAAGCTGCTCCAAGTGGCGGCCCGGATCCTCGACGGCTACGACATCGAAATCGTCGAGGCGCATCACAGGCACAAGGTCGATGCGCCGTCGGGCACGGCGTTAAAAATGGGCGAAACGATCGCCGCCGCGCTCGGCCGCACGCTGGACGAGGTGGCGGTGTATTCGCGCCACGGCACCACCGGCGAACGGCGGCCGGGGACGATCGGCTTCGCCACGATCCGCGGCGGCGACATCGTCGGCGACCATACGGTGCTGTTCGCCGGCCCCGGCGAACGCATCGAGATCACGCACCGCTCGGCCAGCCGCATGAACTACGCGCTCGGCGCCCTGCGCGCGGCGCGCTTTCTGGCGACCAAGAGCGCGGGGCTGTACGACATGCACGACGTGCTCGGTCTGCGCTGATGGAGCCGGCGAGCGCCATCTTCGGGCTCGACCACTTCTGGTCGCAGGCCGACGCGGTCATCCGCCTGACCGCCTATCTGCTGCTGGCGATGTCGGTCGCCAGCTGGTTTCTGATCCTGTGGAAGCTCTGGGCCTGGCTGCGCGTGCGACGGGCGGCGCGCCATCTCGACGGCTTCTGGAGCGCGCCGACGGTGGAAGCGGCGATCGCGCGGCTGAAGGCCGAGGACGCCGAACAGTTGTTCGTGCCGCTGGCAGCCAGCGCCGCCAGCGCCGCACTGCCGCTGCCGCAGGCGGCCGCCGATAGCCTGGCGGCGAGCATCGACCGTTCGGAACTGATCACGCGCGCCCTGCGCCAGCGCATCAACGAAGCGGCGGCGCGGCTTGAAGCGGGGCTGACGTTTCTCGCGTCGGTAGGCAGCACTGCGCCCTTCGTCGGGCTGTTCGGTACCGTCTGGGGCATCTATCACGCGATGATCGGTATTGCCGCCACCGGCAACGTGTCGATCGACAAGCTCACCGGTCCGGTCGGCGAGGCGCTGTTGATGACGGCGTTCGGGCTGGCGGTGGCGGTGCCGGCGGTCCTCGCCTACAACGCTTTCACGCGCGTCAACCGGGTGCTGCTGGCGCTGCTCGACGGCTTCGCGCACGACCTGCACGCGTACCTGACCACGGGTGCGCGGCTGCAGCAGTCGGCGTCATGACGTTCGGCGGCTTCGAGCGCGGGCAGGCGCCGTCGCAGCCGATGGCGGAGATCAACGTCACGCCGTTGGTGGACGTGATGCTGGTGTTGCTGGTGATCTTCATCATCACCGCGCCCTTGCTGACCTACGCGATCCGGCTCGAACTTCCCGCGGCCGCCGCACCGCCGGCGGCGAGCCCAGGCACACCGATCACCCTGTCGATCGATGCCGACGGGCGCGTGTACTGGGATGCCGACCCCGTCGCGCCGGCGGAGCTGGCGCTGCGGCTGGCCGCCGCGGCGCAACGATCGCCGCAGCCCGATCTGCACCTGCGCGCCGACAAGGCGACTCGTTACGAGAAGGTGGCCGAGGTGATGGCCGCCGCGCAGGACGCCGGGCTGACGAAGATCGGCTTCGTCACCGAGCGGCCGGCCGCGGCAAAGAAATGACGTGCGCCTAAAACGGGCCGCGCGAGCGAACACCGGTCTCGCTGACGCGCGCGGATTCGACCCCACCAGTTGCGTCGACAACGACTATGACCGCCAAACTCGATCTGATCGCCCATGTGATCCAACTGTCGATCGCGCCGGTGTTCCTGCTGACCGGCATCGCCGGCCTGCTCGGCGTGATGACCAGCCGGCTCGGCCGCGTGATCGACCGCGCCCGCGCCCTCGAGCCACAGATCGGCGACGGCGCGGTCGAGCACGTGAGTGGCGAACTGAAGGTGCTGGCCCGGCGCGCGCGCCTGATCAGCCGCGCCATCACCTTCTCCGTGCTGTCGGCGCTGCTGGTGTGCGCGGTGATCGTCGGCCTGTTCGTGACGGCCTACTACGCCTGGACACCCGATCTGACGCGGCTGGTCGCCTTCGTGTTCGGCTGCGCGCTGGCGGCGCTGATCGCCGGCCTTTTACTGTTCCTGCGCGAGGTGTACGTCGCCACCGCCACGCTGCGCATCGGCGTGCCGAAGAAATGAGGGCGCGCGGCTACAACGCGTACTCGTCGGCCAGGATCACGCGGCCAAGGGTGTCGCGCGCCAGCGGCGCCCACGGCAGGTCGGTGACCCCCGGGTCGATGCCCGCCTGTTTCAGCAGCGTGGTCACCTGGCCGCGGTGATGCGTCTGGTGGTTGAACATCTGCGTCACGCACAGCCACAACGGCCGCGTCATGTGGCTCTGGGCGACGCCGGAAAACCAGGTCAGCCGCCCACTGAGGCGATCCTGCGACAGGTGCAGCGCCCACGAGGTGATCTCGGCGTCCGTCTCGACGCGCGCCAGCCGCAAGCGGTCGAAGTCGTCGTACAGATCGACGCCGATCGGGCCCGGGTCGTGACTGCGGCCGTTGAAACGCGACAGCCACAGGCGGTCGCCCCACAGGATGTGGTTCAGCGTCGAATGGATGGACCGGAAGAACGCGCCGCGGTCGCGCTTGCGCTCCGCGTCGGACAACTGCGCCGCGCACGCATACAGCTTTTCGTTCATCCAGGTGTTGTAGGCGGCGAAGACCTGGCAGTACTCGGCGTCGATCATCGTCTTCCCTCCTCGGCCAAGTGCGCGGCTGAAGGAGAAATCGTGGCGAAATCCGACGCCAGCCGCAATTCCAACTGGCCGCGAATTGGCGCGGCTGTCGGCTACGCCGTCTGCGCCCAAGCGAGCAGCGGCTGCCACTGCTCCACGTCGCGCTCCACCCGGCTCGGCGCCACGTCCCACAGGGTCAGCCCGTGCGCCGCCAATTGCACGTAGTTCTGCGTATCGCGCAGAAAGCCCAGCACCGGCAGGTTCAGCCCCTCGACAAAGCGCTGCAACTGCTCAGCCGCGCGCGTGCGCGCATCGACGCGCATGCCCAGCACGCCGACCTGGCCGTTGGTCTTCAGCACGCCGCGGTCCGCGAGCTTGGCCAGGAAGGCGGTGGTGGCATAGATGTCGAACAGCGACGGCTGCAGCGGCACGATGATGCGATCGGCCACGCGTAGCACCTCTTTGAGCAAATGGCCGTGCAGCGCGGCCGGCGAGTCGAGCACGACGTGCGTCACGCCCTTCGGTGGACGGGCGATGCGGTCGGCGTCGATGTCCCACGTTTCGATCGTCGGCAGGTGTGCCGGACGCAAGGCCAGCCAGGCACGGGCCGACTGTTGGCGATCCACGTCGCCGAGCATCGTGCGCTTGCCGGCGTGGGCGAAGTAGCCGGCCAGGTTGGTCGCCACCGTGCTCTTGCCGACGCCGCCCTTCGGATTGGCCACCAGGAATACCGGCATCTGACCTCCTCCCGTCCGCCGCCTTGGGCTCGCGGCAGCCGACTATATCGGAGCGCTTGGCGGCCACCACGTCCGGCCGCTCGGGCCGCCTCGTCCACGGCGGCCGTGCGATGGGCGCCGGACCGGTTTCGCCCGCGTGTCCGACCCGCGCAAGCGCAGTGCACGTCCGATAGGCGGAGCGCCGCGCGCCGGCCTGCGTTACGATCGCATGCATGCTGGAAGAGCTGGACGCACTGGCCGCCAAGATGCAGGAAATCGCCGGACAGGTGCAGGCGCTGCGCGCGGAAAATCGCGAACTGCGTGCGCGGCTGGCGGCGGCGACGGCCGAACTGGACGCTATGCGCGGCCGCATCGCGGCCGCCGCCGAGCGCATCGACGCCTTGCTCGCCAAGCTGCCGCGCGAGGAATCCACCGCCCGGTCCACCTGATGGAAACGCTCGAGCTGTCGATCGGTGGCCGCAGCTACAGGATCGCCTGCGAGCCGCAGGAGCGCGCGCAACTGCTTGCCTGCGCCCGCTACGTGGATCAGAAGATGGAAGCGATCCGCGCCACCGGCAAGGTGCTGGGGGCCGACCGCATCGCGGTGATGGCGGCGCTGCAAATCGCGCAGGAGCTGATGGCGGTCAAGAGCGCGGATGGCGTCTCCGTCGGCGAAGTGCGGCGCCGGCTGCGCGATCTGAACGCGCTGGCCGATTCGATGCTCACACCGCAGGAGCCGCTGTTTCCGTGAGCCGGCACAGAAGCCCCGGCGCGCCACCGGGCCGGCGTCGCGGGTAAACTCTCGTCACCCTGCGGTGCTCGCGCAAAGGCCCTTTAGTTCCTTGAACCGATGCGCAATGCGCAAGGTTGCCGGGCTCGCGCCGTGGTGCGATCGGCACGCGTCTGCTGAACCTAAGCGGCGCGGACGGCGACCACCCTGAACCGATGGTTCAGGACATCGGGTCGGGCGGCATGCGCGGGGCCCAATTCGTGAAGTCGAGCGGGGTTCGGCGATGCCGAACCCCGCACTTCTTTTCGGGGGCGCCCTGAATTACTGGCTGATGAAGTCCGAGCCTCACGAGTGCTCGATCGACGATGCGCTCGCCGCGCCCGCCGCCACCGTGCCATGGACCGGCGTGCGCAACTATCAGGCCCGCAACTTCATGCGCGACCGCATGCGTGTCGGCGACGGCGTGCTGTTCTACCACTCGAGCTGCGCGGAACCGGGCATCGCCGGCGTGGCCGAAGTCGCAAGCCGCCCTTACCCAGACCCGACCCAATTCGACCCCGACAGCCGTTACTTCGATCCGGCGTCGAGTCGCAGCGAGCCGCGCTGGTGGCTAGTGGACGTGCGGGCGCTGCGCAAGACGCGGCTGATCCCGATCGCCGAGCTGCGCGCGCACCCGGAATTGAGCGGGATGACCGTCCTGCGCCGCGGCAATCGATTGTCGATCACGCCCGTGAGCGCGGCCGAATGGCGGTTCATCACCAAGCGCCTGATGAAGGAGCACGCTTGATCGACTGGCTGCTCGCCGCCGCGTTGCTGGTGCTGGGCGCGGCGACCGGCTTCGCCGCCGGCCTGCTCGGCATCGGCGGCGGCATGCTGCTGGTGCCGTTTCTCACGCTGCTGTTTGACGCGCGGCAGTTCCCGGCCGAGCACGTGGTCCACATGGCGATCGCCACCTCGCTGGCGACCATCCTTTTCACGTCGCTGTCGTCGGTGCTCGCGCATCACCGACGCGGTGCCGTGCTGTGGCCGGTCGCCCGGGTGCTTGCACCCGGCATCCTCGTCGGCTCGCTGGCGGGCGCGCAGGTCGCCGGCCGCTTGCCGACTTTTTGGCTGGCGCTGGCGTTCGCGGCCTTCGTCGCGTTCTCCGCCACG
>JAKANT010000390.1 GCA_021823635.1 Pseudomonadota bacterium | reverse complement strand
GCGAGCGCGAACTCGCGCTGCGACGGCCGCGGCACGAACCCGGGCACCGCTTTGGCGAGTGCTCCGCCGGGCTCGAAGGCGGCAGCCACCGCCTGCCGCGCACGAGCCACCGGCGCCGGCTCGCGGTTCGGCTCTGCGCCGCGGTTCACGCCGGAATGTCGGGCACCAGCCGCATCTGCAGGCGCATGATCGTGTCCTTGATCTGCAGCTTGCGCTTCTTCAGGCGGCGCAGCGTCAGCTCGTCCACGCCCGGCTGGCCGCCCAGGCGCGCGATGGCGTCGTCCAGATCGCGGTGCTCGATCTGCAGTTCGACGATGCGGCGCTTGATCGCTTCGGTGTCCATGGCGCTCGTGCGCCGATGCTACAGCGGAAAGGGCCGCCAATTCGGGCCCTCGGGATCCGGCCGCCGTGATTACACTGCGTCGACCTCGCCCGCCCGAACGACGCCGTTGTCCCGCTTCAAGGTCACCGCCTGCATCGCCGAGCACATCGGCGACCGTGCCGATCAGCAGGACCGAGTGGCACTGCTGACGAGCCGCCGCCATCCCGGCGCCCTGATGGCGATCGTCGCCGACGGCATGGGCGGCCGCAGCGGCGGCCGCATGGCCTCCGACCAGGTGATCGCCACCGCCGACAGCCTGTTCAACGAGCTCTCCGAACGGGACACCGGTCTGCGCGGCTTGCTGGAGCAGATCGCCGCCGAGGCGCATACGGTCATTCGTTTGACCGCGCTGGCGAGCGAGAAGGAACCGCACAGTACGATCGTCGCGCTGATCGTGAAGAAGGATTACGCGATCTGGGCGCATGCGGGCGACAGCCGCTTGTATTTCTTCCGCGCCGGCAAGCTCGCGCACCGCACCGAGGATCACACCTACGCGGCCAGGCTGATCGCGGAAGGCAAGATCAGCGCCGCCGAAGTCGCCGCGCACAAGTACCGTAACGTCCTCGTCAGCGCGCTCGGCATCAGCCGCGAACCGCACCTGGAGATCGCCGAAGCGAGCGATCTGCGCGTCGGCGACGCTTTTCTGCTCGCCACCGACGGTCTGTGGGCCTATTTCGAGGACCACGAACTCGGCTCCCTGCTGCATAGCCTGCCGCCGCGCGAGGCCTCCGAGCACTTGGTGCGCATCGCGCGCGAGCGCGCGCAGGGCCGCGGCGACAATCTGGCGCTGGCGATCGTCAAGCTCGAAGCGCCGGAACAAAAGAAGCGGCTGCCGACGGCCACGCTGTGGTTCGAGGGCGAGCCGACGACCCGCCGGGAGCCGGCGCAGAAGAAAACGGCTTGAGCCGGGCGGTACGGCGCCCGCGGCCGCTGTTCAGTCGCCGCTCGTCGGCGCTTGCAGCTTCAGTTGCCGCTCGCGCTGCTCGCGCCGCGCCTCGCGCCGCTTCTCGTTCTCGATGCGCTCGGCTTCCTTGCGCTTTGCGTACGCGGCCGCTGCGCGCTGCTTGTCCTCGTACGCCTTGACGTTGGCCGCGCGCTCGGCCGCGCCCTTGTCGCGTTCGGCGAGCCGCTGTGCGTGGGCGCGCTCGCGCTCGGCGGCTCGCTCGCGATTGGCCGCCGCCTCCTCGGCACTCGGGCCGCGCACCGGTGCCGGTTCGCGCGCGGCGGCCGGCGGCGAGCGGTGCGGCTCCTGCGCCGGCTCCGCGCGCCTGGCGGCCCGCGTCTCGGCATCGAGCTCGCGCCGCACCGCGCGCGCCTCGACCTCGACGCGACGCACTTCGCGCCGTGCGGCGTCGCGCTCGCGCCGCGCCTCGTTACGGCACTGGTTCTGCAGAAACTCGCCTTCGCATTTCGCCAGCGCAGCCTGGTAACGCGCCTCGATCCTCGCCGCTTCCTCGCGTGCCGCCGCCAACGCCTGCTCGACCTGTTCGGGCGTGCGGATGGAGCCAGCCGGAAACCGCTGCGCGATCGGTGTCGCCGCCGCACCGGCGCCGGCGGCGAGCAGCAGTGCCAGCGCGAGCAGCGGCCCGATCGCCCTCATGCAGCCGCGGCCGCGGCAGCGCGCCGCGGCGCTTCCAGGTACGCCTTCGATTGCATTTCGATCAGACGCGACGCAGTGCGATGAAACTCGTTGGCCAGCGCTCCGGCCGTGTACAACGCCTCGGGCCCGACCTCGGCGGACAGGATCAGTTTCACGCGGCGGTCGTACAGGATGTCCACCAACCAGGTGAAACGCCGCGCCTCGGAAGCCTGGCCGGCCGACATCGCCGGCACGTTGGACAGCAGCACGGTATGGAACTGTGCCGCGATCTCCAGATAGTCGTTCTGCGAGCGCGGCCCGCCGCACAGTACCGCGAAGTCGAACCACACGACGCCGCCGGCGCGTCGGCGCGCACGGATCTGCCGCGCCTCGATCGTCAGCACCGGATCGTCGTCCTCGGCTTCGGCCAGTTGGCGGAAGGCCTGCTCGAGCCGCGCGTCCGCTTCCGGACCGAGCGGCGTCAGATACGCGTCGATCAGTTCGAGGGCGCGCCGGCGGTAGTCGATGCCGCCATCGACATGAAGCACGTCGAGCTTTTCCTTCAGCAACGCGATCGCGGGCAGCAGCCGTTCGCGGTGCAGACCGTCCGGATACAGGGCGTCCGGCGCATAGTTCGACGTCATCACGAAGCCCACGCCGAGGTCAAAGAGGCGCGCCAGCAGACGGTGCAGGATCATCGCGTCGGCGATGTCGGAGACGTGGAATTCGTCGAAGCAGATCAGCCGGTAGCGCCGGGCGACCCGGCGCGCGACTTCGTCCAGCGGATCGGGCGTGCCGCGCACGTCGTCCAGCTCGCGGTGCACGCCGCGCATGAATTCGTGGAAGTGCACGCGCGTCTTGCGTATCAGCGGCACGGCGGCGAAGAATCTGTCCATGAGGAATC
>JAKANT010000389.1 GCA_021823635.1 Pseudomonadota bacterium | reverse complement strand
GCCAAGCCGCGCGAAACGAGCGGCGACGAAAGCGCGCAGTTCGAGCCGCAGGAAAACCTGCTCTATTACATCGAGAAGCACGCGCCGAAGCTCGCCCCCTGGCAGCGCGAACTGGTGCGCATCGTGCGCAAGGTCGCGCAGTACTTCTATCCGCAGCGGCTGACCAAAGTCGCCAACGAAGGGGCGGCGACATTCTGGCACTACACGCTGCTGCACGAGCTGTACGACGCCGGCGAAGTCGACGACGGCTTCATGGTCGAATGGCTGGCCAATCACAGCGACGTCGTTACGCAACTGCCGTTCGACTCCAAGCACTATCACGGCATCAATCCGTACGCGCTCGGCTTCGCCATCTACCGCGACATCCGCCGCATCTGCGAGCAACCGACCGACGAAGACCGGCAATGGTTCCCACAGCTCGCGGGCCGCGACTGGCGTGAGGCCATCCATTTCGCGATGGCCAACTTCAAGGACGAGAGCCTGATCGAGCAATACCTGTCGCCGAAGGTGATGCGCGACATGCGGCTGTTCCTGTTGCACGACGACGAAGAAGACCGCAGCGTGTACGAGGTGCGCGCGATCCACAACGAACAGGGCTACCTGAAGGTGCGGCAGGCGCTCGCCGCCCAGTACCGGCCCGAGTTCTCGCAGCCGTCGATCGTGGTCGCGCGCGACGGCGCCGACAACGATCGCGCGCTGCTGCTACAGCATCGCGTCAGCAACGGCCGTCTGCTCGACCCCGACTCGGCCGCCGACGTGCTGCGCCACGCACAGGAGCTGTGGAAATACGACGTCGTGCTGGAAGAGGTGGATGCCGACGGCAACCGGCTGAAAATCCACCGCACCTGAAGCGGCGCCGGAAAACGACTACGGCGCCGCGCGGCGCCGTAGTCGCGTATTAACGGGCGCGTCCGACGCCGCTACAGCCAGTACACGACGATGTACAGGCCGATCCAGACCACGTCGACGAAGTGCCAGTACCAGGCGGCCGCTTCGAAAGCGAAGTGCTGGTCGGGCTTGAAGTGCCCTTTCAGCACCCGCAGCAATACGACGGTCAGCATGATCGCACCGACCAGCACGTGAAAGCCGTGAAAGCCGGTGAGCATGAAAAACGTCGAACCGAAGATGCCCGAATCGAGGCGCAGGTTCAGGTCGCGGTAGGCGTGCGCGTACTCGTACGCCTGGATGGCGACGAACGCGAAGCCGAACAGCAGGGTCATCAAAAGCCAGAACGCGGTCTTGCCACGCTCGCCGCGCCGCAGGGCATGGTGCGCGATGGTCAGCCAGATGCCGGAGGTGACCAGCAGGATCGTGTTGACGGTCGGCAGCGGCCAGGCGTGGATCTTGGTGAAGTCCTCGACGATGCCGGCCGGACCGGTGTTGGGCCAGGCAGCGTGAAAATCCGGCCACAGCAGCTTGTGGTCGAAGTCGCCGAGCGAGGGCAGCGTGATCACGCGCGCGTAGTACAGCGCACCGAAGAACGAGGCGAAGAACATCACCTCGGAGAAGATGAACCAGCTCATCCCCCAGCGGAACGATACGTCCACCTTACGGTTGTACGCGCCGGCCTCGGATTCGCCGATCACCGCGCCAAACCAGCCAAACATCATGTAAATCAGGATCGCGAACCCAAGCAGCAGGACCAGGCCGCCGTAGGCGACCTTGTTGACCACCATCGCCGCGCCGAAGGTGGTGAACACCATCGAGATCATGCCGACCATCGGCCAATTCGACGGCGCCGGAACGTAATAGTCCGGCTTTTGTGCATGCGTCCCTGCAGCCATTTCCTCTCTCTCCGTTAACCGACGATCCACTTCACGATCGCGAGCAGCGCGACCACGAAAGCCGCAGCAGCGGCAACGCCGACGATGATCACGTGCACCGGATTCAGCTGCGCGGCGTCGGCCTCATAGTCGGCCCGCTTGCGCACGCCGAAGAACGACCACAGCACCGCGCGCACCGTCTGCCCGAACGATGCCTTGCGCCGGACCGCGTCCCTCAGAGTCTGCGGTGTCGTCATCGTCTCAACCGCGCGGCGCCGGGGCCGCGGCTGGGGCGGCCGCCGGCACCTCGAAGAACGTATACGACAAGGTGATCTGCGTCACCTCGGCCGGCAGGTCCGGAGCGACCACGAACACGACCGGGAACTGCCGCGATTCGCCGGCGGCGAGCGTCTGCTGCCTAAAGCAAAAGCACTCGAGCTTGTTGAAGTAGCGGGCCGCCTGCTGGGGCGCGTAGCTCGGGATCGCCTGGCCGGCGAGCGCGCGGCTTTCCAGGTTGACGAGCTCGTAGTCGACGCGCACCAATTCGCCCGGATGCACGGTCATATGGCCAACGCTCGGTTTGAAGCGCCACGGCCCCTGCTTGTTGGCGTCGAATTCGATCACCACGGTGCGGCTCGTATCGACCTGCGTGTTGCGCACGCGCTCCGCCGCGCGCGGGTCTGGATCGGTCAGCAGATTGATGCCGGTGATCTCGCAGATCTTGCGGTAGATCGGAATCAGCGCCCAGCCGAAGCCGAACATCACGACCGCGATGGCGAGCAGCTTGCGCAGCAGCGCCCGGTTGTTCGGTGCGGTGTTTGCGGGCGAGCGCATCGCGGGCTAGCGGCCGAGCAGCCAGTAACGGGCGACGATGCCGAGGAAGAACACCAGTGCGATCGACGCCAACACCAGCGCGGTGCGCGCGTTCTTCTTTGCGGCTGGATTCGTGTTCGCCATCGTGTTTCGCGGCCGGGCCGGCAGCGCCGGCCCGGGCCTTGTCAACCGACCTTGGGCGGCGTCTCGAAGGTGTGGAACGGCGCCGGCGACGGCACCGTCCACTCGAGCCCGCCGTCCTTGGCGTCGAAGTAATTGGCGCTTGCCTTC
>JAKANT010000008.1 GCA_021823635.1 Pseudomonadota bacterium | reverse complement strand
GCAGCCCATCGGCGCCGTCACGCTCAACCCCGAGCGCGACGCGGTGATCGAAGGCCTCACGCTGCATCACGATACACAACAATTGGCCGCATGACTTGCGCGACAACTATCTTGACACGCACCGACGGTTCGCTTCGGCGGCGTGGACATACAAAAGCTCGGTATCGACGCCTATCGCCGGTTGGTCGGCACGGTGATGCAGGACGATCAACTGTTCGCCGGTTCGATCGCCGAGAACATCGCGTTCTTCGATCCGGCGCCGGATCTCGAACGCGTCGAGCAGGCGGCGCGCCTGGCGGCGATCCACGATGAAATCGTCGCCATGCCCATGCAATACAACACGCTGGTTGGCGACATGGGCGCGGCGCTCTCCGGAGGCCAGCGCCAGCGGCTGCTCTTGGCGCGGGCGCTGTACAAGCAGCCGCGCATCCTGTTTCTGGACGAAGCGACCTCGGCACTCGACATCGGCAAGGAAAAGGCGGTCAACGACGCGGTGCGGGCGCTCAAGCTGACCCGCGTGTTGATCGCGCATCGGCCGGAGACGATCGCCTCGGCCGACCGGGTGATCGTGCTGCAAAACGGGCGAGTGGCGCAGGATCTGCGCCGACCGCGCGCGACGGCAGCGCGCGTCGAGCCGGATACCGCGTATCCAGATGTGCCGGCGGCCGCTTGAGCCGGATTATCGCCGCGCCACGCCCGAATCGAGCGGCGCCCGCAGCGACACCTGCGCCGCATACCGTTCGCCGGCGAGGTCGACTTCATAGCGGCCGGCTTCGATCCACGCCTTATCGGCCGCGCCCTCGGCGTTGGCGATCAGCGCCAGCGCCACCGGCTTGCCGACCGTATGGCCGAATGCGGCCGAGGTGACGAAGCCCGCGGGCTGCTCGTCGCGCAGCACGAGTTCGTTGCCCCACAGGTTCGTGTGCGGCGCATCCACCACGAGCGAGACGATACGGCGACGCACGCCTTCGTTCTCGATGCGTGCGAGCGCGCCGCGGCCGCGAAACTCGCCTTTGTCGAGCTTGACCGCGAAGGCAAGGCCGGCTTCGTACGGATTCACGTCCGGCGTCAATTCGCGTCCCCACGCGCGGTAGCCCTTTTCCAGCCGCAGCGATTCGATCGCGTAGTAGCCGGCGTCTGCGAGCCCCAGGTCGGCGCCCGCTTCGTGCAACCGCTCGTACACGCCGACGGCGAATTCCACCGGTACGTACAGCTCCCAGCCCAGTTCGCCGACGTAGGTGAGCCGCGTCGCGCGCACGGTCGCGTAGCCGACGTCGATCTCGCGCGAGGTGCCGAACGGAAACGACGCGTGGTCGAAGCGCGCGGTGGAGACGCGACTCATCAGCTCGCGCGCGCGCGGCCCCATCACCGCCAGCATCGCGACCATCGGCGTCACGTCGGTCACCGTGCAGCGCCAGCCGCGGGCGCGGATGGCGCGGTCGATCACGTCGCGGTCCCGCACCGCGGAGCCGGAGCTGGTGACGATCAGGTACTCGCCGTCGTCGATGCAGGTGATCGTGAAGTCGCTCTCGTAGCCGCCGCGGTCGTTCAGCATGCCGGTGTAGACGGTGCCGCCGGGACGCGCCGGCACTTCGTTGGCGACGAGCCATTGCAGGGCCGCGAACGCATCCGGTCCCTGCACCAGCAGCTTGGCGAACGAGCTCATGTCGAACAGCGCGACCCGTTCGCGGCAGGCGCGATGCTCGGCCGCCACCCACGGATGCCAGTTCTGGTGCCCCCAGCCGTACTCGATGCGCGCTTCGCCGGGTGAGGGCGCAAAGAAGTTGGCGCGCTCCCAGCCCATCTTGGAGCCGAAGCAGGCGCCACGCTCCTTCAGGTGCGCGTACAGCGGCGAGCGTCGCAACGGGCGCGCGCTTTCCAGTTCGCGGTTCGGCCACGGCATCTGGTAGTGCAAGCCGAGCACTTCGGCCACGCGCTGTGCCAGCCACGTCTCGTTGCCCTGGAAAGGCGCGAAGCGGCGGACGTCCACCGGCCACAGGTCCAGCGTTGGCTCGCCCGCCACGATCCACTCCGCCAGCGCCTTGCCTGCGCCGCCCGCAGAGGCGATGCCCATCGAGTTGAAGCCGCAGCCGACATACACGTTGTCCAGCCCTGGCGCCGGTCCGAGGATGAAGTTGTTGTCCGCGGTGAACGATTCCGGCCCGTTGTAAAAGCGCTTAACGCGCGCGGTCGCCAGCGCCGGCACCCGTTCGATCGCATGCTTCATCAGGATCTCGAACGCATCCCAGTTGTCGGGCAGAAGCTGGAACTCGAAGTCCTGCGGAATGCCGCCGCGATGCTGCGCGCTCTGCAGCCATGGGGTGGCCTTTGGTTCGAAGCCGCCCATCAGCAGCCCGCCGACTTCTTCCTTGAAATACACGTAGCCGTCGGGGTCGCGCAGCACCGGTAGATCGGAATGAACGCCGTCGATGCGGTCGGTGACGATGTAGTAGTGCTCGCACGAAAACAGCGGCACGGTCACGCCGAGCATTCGGCCCAGCGCCCGCGACCACTGGCCGGCGGCAAGGACGACGATCTCGGCGTCGATTTCGCCGGCGCGGCCGTCCTTCGCTTGCCAGGCGAGCGAGCGGATGCCGCGGCGGCGCTCGCCGCGCAAAGGCGTCGCGCCGGTCACGCGCACGCCTTCGCAGATGCGCACGCCGCGATTGCGCGCGCCTTTGGCGAGCGCCAGCGTCAGATCCGCCGGATTGGCCTTGCCGTCGCCCGGCAGCCACACCGCGCCGGCCAGTTCGCGCGTCTCCATGATCGGATACAGCGCCCCCGCTTCGTTCGGTGTGATCACGTCGCAGACGACACCGTGGGCCTTGGCCACCGCCGCGGTGCGCTTCAGTTGCACCATGCGTTCGGCGGTGCGCGCCACCGCCAGCGAGCCGCACCGCTTCCAGCCGGTGGCAAGCCCGGTCTCCGCTTCGAGCTTCGCGTACAGCTCGGTCGAGTAGCGGATCAGCCGCGTCATGCTCTCGTGGTTGCGCAGCTGGCCGACGAGTCCCGCGGCGTGCCAGGTGGTGCCGCAGGTCAGCCGCCCCTGTTCGAGCAGCACGACATCGCGCTCGCCCAGCGCCGCCAGGTGATAAGCGACCGAGCAGCCCATGATGCCGCCGCCGACGATCACGATGCGCGCCTGCGCGGGCGGGGCCTCGTGTACGACCAGTGTGTCGTTCATCGTGCTTCTCCGTGCGGCTTCATGCCGGCCGCTTGCGGTGTTCGGCTAGTTAGGCGCACGGCAGCCTCCTTGCGCCAGCCGCGCGCAGCGGCTCGGCTTTGGACATGTGCGGTCGCGTTTCGGCCCTCGCGCGGGCAGCCAGCGCCGCGGCGCGCCGACGGACGGTGACGGGGCGGCGCACAGGGGGCCGGGTGCGGTGCGTGGTCCGCTAGTGTGCCTGGGGCTGTGCGGGCGGCAAATCGGGCGTCCTGTATGGCGCGGACGCTTCCCGAAGGCGCGCCGCGTAAGGGCTCGCGCGGGCGTTGCGCGGCGCTCGGCTTCCCGCGCCGCTTCCGAAAAGGTGGCTCGGCGACCGCGGCTGCGGCGGCCGGCGTACAGTTTGCCCGTAGTGGGATTCAGGGGGTTCGAAGCTCGAACGACGAGGAGGCGACATGGCGGAGTACGCGACGGCAAACCTTCGTACCGTAGCGCTGGTCGGCCACGGGGCCGCCGGCAAGACCTCGCTGGCGGAGATGCTGCTGGCGAAGTCGAAGATGATCGGCGCGGCCGGCAGCGTGGAGAAAGGCAACACGGTCAGCGACTACGACCCGCTGGAGAAAGCCGCGCTGCATTCGCTGCGCGCCTCGGTGCTTCACTGCGACTACAACGGCACGCGCATCCATCTGATCGACACGCCCGGCTATCCGGACTTCGTCGGCCAGGCGATCGGCGCGCTGGACGCGGTGGAAACGGTGGCGGTGGTGGTCAGCGCCACCGCCGGCATCGAGCTGATGACGCGGCGCATGATGCAGTGGGCGAAGGATCGCAACCTGTGCCGCATGATCGTCGTCAACAAGATCGACCACGAAAACATCGATCTGCCGGCGCTGCTGGCGCAACTGCGCGAGGCGTTCGGCTCGGAAGTGCTGCCGATCAATCTGCCGGCCGACCGCGGCGCGCGCGTGATCGACTGTTTCGAAAAAGACGACGGCCAGGCCGACTTCCTGTCGGTGGCCGAGGTCCATCGCCAGGTGATGGAGCAGATCGTCGAGGTCGACGACGCGGCGATGGAGAAGTACCTGGAAGAGGGCGCGGTCGATCCGGCCACGCTGCACGCGCCGCTGGAGAAGGCGCTGCGCGAAGGGCACCTGGTGCCGGTGTGCTTCGTGTCGGCGCGCACCGGCGCCGGCGTGCAGGACCTGCTGGACGTGATGGTGCGGCACCTGCCGAACCCGAGCGAAGGCAACCCGCCGCTGTTTTTTCGCGCCGATGGCGCGAGCTTTCGTTCCGAACCCGATCCCAACAAGCACGTGCTGGCGCACGTGTTCAAGGTGGTCAACGACCCGTACGTCGGCAAGATCGGCGTGTTCCGCGTCCATCAAGGCACCGTCACGCGCGACACGCAGCTTTTCATCGGCGAGGGCAAGAAGGCCTTCAAGGCCGGCCATCTGTTCCTGCTGCAGGGCAAGGACACGGTCGAAGTGCCGAAGCTGGTGCCGGGCGACATCGGCGCGGTGGCCAAGGTCGAAGAAATCGCGTTCGACTGCGTGCTGCACGACTCGCACGACGAGGACTCGATCCGCATGAAGCCGCTGGAGTTTCCGCGCCCGATGTTCGGCCTGGCGATCGAGCCCAAGCGGCGCGGCGACGAAGGCCGCATCTCCGAGGTGCTGGCCAAGATGGCGGCCGAGGATCCGACGCTGGCGGTCGAGCACGACGCGGCGCAGAACGAGACCGTGATCCGCGGTCTGTCGGAGCTGCACCTGCGCACGGTGCTGGAGCGCATGAGCACGGTGTTCAAGCTCGAGGTGACGACGCGCCCGCCGCGCGTGCCGTATCGCGAGACGATCGCCGCCGCCGCCGAGGGCCACGCGCGCCACAAGAAGCAGACCGGCGGCGCCGGCCAGTTCGGCGAGGTGTTCCTGCGCGTGGAGCCGTTGCCGCGCGGCGCCGGCTTCGAGTTCGTCGATCAGGTCAAGGGCGGCGTGATCCCGTTCAACCTGATCCCGGCGGTCGAGAAGGGCGTGCGCGAGGTGCTCGCCAGCGGCTACGTCGCCGGCTATCCGATCCACGACATCCGCGTCGTCGTCTACGACGGCAAGCACCATCCGGTCGATTCGAAAGAGGTGGCGTTCGTGGCTGCCGGCCGCAAGGCGATGCTGGACGCGCTGCCCAAGGCGCGCCCGATCGTGCTGGAGCCGATCGTCGCCATCGAAATCGCGGTGCCCGATTCGGCGATGGGCGACATCACCGGCGACCTGGCAGCGCGCCGCGGCCAGGTCACCGGCACCGGCAATCTGGCGGGCGGCATGATGCTGATCAAGGGCGTCGTGCCGCTGGCGGAGCTGGACGGTTATGCCGGCCGGCTGAAGGCGATCACGCAAGGTCAGGGCAGCTACTCGATGGAGCTGTCGCACTACGAGCCGGTGCCGCCGGCGATCCAGCAGCAACTGGCCAGCGAGTACAAGGCCAAACGCAAGGCGGCCGAAGAAGAAGACTGAAAGCGTGGGTGGCGGCGCAAGGCGGTGCCGGCCGGCGCGGGCGGCCGATGGTGACCGGGCTCACGCGGCGGTTGAATCGGGCCGCCGCGGCCCCACGTCGGTAGCGTTTCGATGACGTGCCGGGAACGCTGCCGATGATCATCCGCTGCCCACATTGCGACAAGAAGAACCGCGTCCTCGCGGAACGCTTCGACGACGCGCCGACCTGCGGCCATTGCGGGCGGCCCCTTCTCGAAGGGGCGCCGGTCGCCCTCGACGACGAGAACTTCGCCGCCGTGCTGGGTGCCAGCCGCCGGCCGGTGGTGGTCGATTTCTGGGCCGCGTGGTGCGGCCCGTGCAAGATGTTCGCGCCGGTGTTCGAGCAGGCCGCCGCGCGTCACCCGGAGCTGCTGTTCGCCAAGGTGGACACGGACGCCAACCCCGGGGTCAGCGCGCAGTTTGCGATTCGCAGCATCCCGACGCTGGCGCTGTTCAGAAACGGCCAGCTCGCCAAGCGCGCGAGCGGCGCGCTGGCGCCGGCGCAGTTCGAGCATTGGCTGCGCTCGCCGTGACAAGCCTTACGGCGAGCGCAGGTGCCAGGCCTTAGGCCGCGCAAACGCCTCGATGCCGTACGCGGACAGCGTCAGCCCGATACCGGAGCGCTTGACGCCGCTCCAAGGCAGCCGCGGGCTGACCCGATCGCAGCAGTTCCAGTAGACGCTGCCGGCGGCCACGCGCGCCAGGATCGCCGCGGCGCGCGCCTCGTCGCGCGAGTACACGCCGGCCGTCAGTCCGTAGTCGCTGTCGTTCATCAGCCGCACCGCCTCTTCGTCGCCGGCGACCTTCTGGATGCCGATGATCGGGCCGAAGCTCTCCTCGCGCATCACCGCCATCGAGTGATCGACGTCGGCCAGCACGGTCGGCTCGAACCAGTGGCCGGGCCGCTCGATCCGGTGTCCGCCGGTCAGCAGGCGCGCGCCCTTGGCCAGCGCATCGGCCACCTGCCGCTCCAGCACCTCGATCTGCGCGGCGCGTGTCAACGGGCCGATGTAGGTGTCCTCGCGCGTCGGCGCGCCGATCTTGAAGCGCCGCACCTCGGCCACGAAGGCGTCGACGAACGCCTCGTAAATGCTCTCGTGCGCGTAAATCCTTTCCACCGAGCAGCAGCTCTGGCCGGTGTTGTACATCGCGCCGTCGGCGAGCGACGCGGCCGCTGCGGCGACATCCACGTCGTCGCACACGTAGGCCGGGTCCTTGCCGCCCAATTCGAGCTGCAGCCGGATCATGCGCGGCGCCACCGCCTGCGCGATCCTGACGCCGGTGGCGTACGAACCGGTGAAGAACACGCCGTCGATCGCGGTCTGCAGCACTTCGGCGCCGATGCGGCCGTCGCCGACCGCCACCGCGAACACGTCCTGCGGCACGCCGGCGGCGTGCAGCAGGTTGCCGATCTCGATGCCGGTCAGCGTGGCGTACTCGCTCGGCTTGTACAGCACGGCGTTGCCGGCCAGCAGCGCAGGGACGAACACATTGGCGCCGACGTAGTACGGATAGTTCCAGGCGGAAATGTTGGCGATCACGCCGAGCGGCTCGTGCGTGATGCGCTCGCGCATGCCGTCGCCCTCGAACACCTGCCGCGGTGCCAGCACGGCGGCGGTCTCGGCGAGGAAGAAATCGATGCGGCCGAGCAGCCCATTTAACTCGCTGCGCGACTGCGCGATCGGCTTCCCGACCTCGGCGGTCAGAATCGCCGCCAGTTTTTCCAGGTCGCGCACGATGCCGGCGCGGAAGCGCCGTACGCAGTCGAGCCGCTGTTCGAGCGGCGTCGCGGCCCACGCCGGTTGCGCGGCGCGCGCCGCCTCGTACTTGGCGCGCACCGAGTCGGGCGTGTCTTCGGGAAGTTCGGCGATGACGTCGCCGTCGGCGGGGTTGACCACGCGCAGCATCGACGTGCCTCAAGTGCGGGGCGGTGCGCCCTTGCGGGCCCGCACCGCGGCCAGGAAGTCGTCCAGAATCGGTTTGCCGTCGAGCTGCTCGGCATGCAGCTCGCGCTGATGCAGGAATTCCGGGTGCCACTGCATGCCGAACACGTAGCTCGGGCCGCGCCAGCGGATCGCTTCGACGATGCCGTCGGGCACCGCTACCGCTTCCACCTCCAGGTCGCGGCCGAGTTGCTTGATCGCCTGGTGATGGATCGAATTGATCGTCGCCTGCTCGACGCGCGGATAAAGTTGCGCCAGCCGCGTGCCCGGCAGCAGCCGCATGCGGTGCAATTGCAGGTCGTACTTGCTGGGATCGCGATGCTCGATCGCCTGCGGCACCTGGGTGGCGATGTCCTGGTACAGCGTGCCGCCGAGCGCGACGTTGATCAGTTGGCAGCCGCGGCAGATGCCGATCACGGGCTTGCCGGCGGCGACGAAGGCTTCGAACAGGTCCATTTCGTAGCGGTCGCGCACGCGGTCGCCGCTCCACTCGGGCGCGAGCGGCCGCTCGCCGTACGTCTCGGGAGCGAGGTCGGAGCCGCCCTGCAGCACCAGTCCGTCCAAGTGATCGGCATAGGCGGCCAGGCTCAGGTCGCTCGCCGCCAGCATGCCGTCGCTCTCGATGGCCGGGATCATCACCACCAGCACGTCCTTGCCGAGCAGCCAGTGGGCGACCGATTGCTCCAGGTAATGCAGCGTTTTGGTGAACACGCCGCCCAGATCGCGCACCGGCGCTTGCGGGTGATAGATGCGCGCCGACACACCGATCAGCAACGGCTGCCCCATCACATCGCCTGCAGGAAGAAGCGCTCGAAATCCGCCGCCGTGCACGGGCGTGGATTGGTGCGGTGGCAGACGTCGCGCTCGGCCAGCGCCACCAGCGCGGCAATCTGCTCGCGCCGCACGCCCGCCGCCGCCAGCCCGTCATCGAGGCCGATCGCCCGCTTCAGTTGCGCCAGCCACGGCACGAACGCCTCCGCACTGCCGGCGCCGACCGCATGCGCCAGCTCGGCGAACTTTTCCGGCACCGCTTCCAGGTTGAAACGCATCACCGGTTCGATCATCAGCGCGTTGGCCAGCCCGTGATGCAGATCGCACACGGCCGACAGCGCGTGCGCGCACGAGTGCACCGCGCCCAGGTCCTTCTGGAATGCGATCGCGCCCATCATCGAGGCCATCAGCATGTCGCCGCGCGCGGCGAGGTTGGAGGGTTCGCGCACCGCGATCGCCAGCGCGCGCGCCGCCAGGCGCGTGCCCTCGAGCGCGATGCCGTCGCACAACGGGTGGTAGGCGGGCGACAGATAGCTTTCGACGTTGTGCGTCAGCGCGTCCATGCCGGTGGCGGCCGTGATCCGCGGCGGCAGACCGACCGTCAGTTCGGGGTCGGCGAACACCGCGCGCGCCAGCAGCCGCGGCGAGAAGATCACGCGCTTGACGTGGGTGTCGTCCTCGCTCAGCACGCTGGAGCGGCCGACCTCGGAGCCGGTGCCCGCGGTGGTCGGCACGGCGACGAAGTACGGCAGCTCGCCGTCGATCGGCCGCGCGTTCAGGTGGTCCCAGGCGTACTCGAGCGCGTGGCCGCCGCGTGTGGCGAGCAGGCCCACGACCTTGGCCACGTCCAGCGCCGCGCCGCCGCCCAGCCCGATCACGCAGTCGGCGCGGTGCGCCGCAAACGCCTGCGCGCCGGCCATCGCCTGCGCCGCCGTGGGATTGCCCGACACGCCGGAGAACACCGCGACGTCCAGTCCAGGGCCCAGGTGCGCGATGAACTCCGCCAGCAGCGGCAGCGCCGCGAGCGCGCGGTCGGTGACCAGCAGCGGCCGCGTCAGAGCCTGCTCGCGCAGATGCGCGCCGACCAGCGTGCGCGCGCCGGGGCCGAAGTGGATCGCGGTGGGAAAGGAGAAGCGGGAGATCGACACGGTTTCCTCACGGGCGGGCCAGCAGGCGGAAGCCGGACGAGCGGGCCGCCTGCCGGTCGAAGGTCAGCGTGGTTTCGCAGCCGGCGGCGGCGTTGATCGCCGCGATCAAACAGTCTCCGTAACCGGCCGGTCCGACGCGGAACTGCTGCAAGGCCTTCCAGGCGAGCGCCTTGTGCTCGACGACGAGATTTGGCGCCGTGAGAATCCCCTCGATCGCATCCGCGATCTCCGCGCGCTGCCCAGCGTATAGCCGCCGCAGAACCCATGCCAGTTCGGCCAGCGTGGTGGCGCACACGTGCCCGGGCCGTTCGCGGGTCAAGCGCCGCTCCAGCAGATCGCGCGCCAGCGCCGATTGCGCGGCGTCGTCGTCGGCGAGGTACCGAATCAGGATATTGGTGTCGATGCCTACCAACGTTCGCTGCCCATCTCGGCGATCGCTGCTTTCATCTCCTCGATCGTCGCCGGCTTGGCACGGCGACCCTTGAACCTACCGCGCAGCGAACGCAGGTCGCGCGTGGCCGGCACTAGCAGAAAACCTTTGTCGGTGTCGACGAAGGCGACCCGATCGCCCGGTTCGAGCCCCAATGCGTCGCGCACCGCCTTGGGGATGGTCACCTGCCCCTTGCTCGTGACGGTCGCCTCGGCCATGACCTTCCTTACCCAACGGTTTCTCATCTTACTCCGCGTAAGGCGAGCCCGATGCCATCTCCGTCGATCCGCACCCAGCGCAACGCCAGCACGTCGTTCGGACATTGCACGACGTGGATGTTTGGCCGCATCGCCCGGGTCAGCGCGCGGCGTAGAGCCAAGTCAGCGGCGGCTCCTCGTGCAGCAGCCGCAGGTCGTCGCTCACCAGACGGCGCCGGTGCTCGGCGTCGGGCTCCACGCGGATGGCGTCGATCCAGGCGTGCAGCGTCGGGTTCGAGCGGCTCCGGCCGTTGAGCGCGCCGCGGCCGGCGCCGCTTTAACTGCGCGCCGTGTTTTGCGGCATGCCCCAGGCGTCGGTGTCCGTCGACCGGTCGAACTCGAAGAAACTCGGGTTGCCCCGTCGGCTTGGTAAAGAACGTGACGGCGGACGACGGCCGGAACTACACGCGGATGGCGCCCTGCGCCAGCATCGCCGCGATGGCCTGGCTCACGACAGCGCGAAACGTCACGTTCACGCAATCGCGCGTCACGCCGGATCTGTCCGGAACGGACCGGGGCCGTTCGCGTTGCGCACCGCGTACGTCTCCTGCTTGGCGTTGTGGTCCTGCGGCAGCGTCACGCCGTGGTTCTCCGCGCACGGCTTGCCGATCATCGCGATCAGCCACAGCTTTTCCGGCAGCACCGCATCGGGCGCGGCCAGCAGCCGCAGCCCCCGGTTCATCGCGCCTCAGATGATCTCGAAGTAGCGCTTCAGCTCCCAGTCGGTCACCGCGTCCTGCCACTGCCGCCATTCCCACTCGCGCGTGGCGGCAAAGTGATCGACGAAGTCGTCGCCGAACCAGTCGCGCGCGACGTCGGAGCGCTTGAAGATTTCGGTCGTCGCCGCCAGCGATCGCGGCGCGCGCGGGACGTTCTCCGCGCCGACGTTGGTGCCGGTGATCGGCGCCGCGGTGAGCTTGAGGTCGTTTTCCACGCCGTACAGCCCGGCGGCCACCAGTGCCGCCACCGCCAGATAGCAGTTGATGTCCGCGCCCGGGCAGCGTGTTTCCAACCGCGTCGCCTTGGGCCCGGACGGGATGACGCGGAAGCTCGCGGTGCGGTTGTCCACCCCCCAGGTCGGCTTCACGGGCGCCCAGAAGCCGTCCACCAGCCGCTTGTAGCTGTTGACCGTCGGCCAGAACATCGGCGCGAACTCCAGCGCCACCGCGATCTGCCCGGCGAGATAGCTTTCGAACAGCCGGCTCATGCCGTGCTTGCCGCGCGGATCGTAGAAGAGGTTTCGCTTGCCGTCCGACAGCGACTGGTGCAGGTGGCCGCTGCAGCCGGGAAGCTGCTGGCTCCATTTGGCCATGAAGCTGGGGATGATCCCGAAGCGCGCGCCGATCTCTTTGGCGCCGGCCTTGAACAGTGCGCCGCGGTCGGCGGCCTCCAGCGCTTCGGAGAACTGGATCGCCGCTTCGTACACACCGGGCCCGGTCTCGGTATGCAACCCTTCGATCGGCACTCGAAACGCCAGCAGCTCGTCGAGCAGCGCGTTCATGTAGTCGCGGTTGGCGTTGGCGCGCAACAGCGAGTAGCCGAACATGCCGGGCGTGATCGGCTCCGGTCCGACGCCTTTCTTCTCGGCCCACGACTGCGGCGTCTCGCGGAAGTTGAACCACTCGAACTCCAGCCCGCACATCGGGATGACGCCGAGTTTTTCCGCGCGCTTCAGCACGCGCTTCAGCACCTGCCGCGGGCAGATCGGGTAGGGGCTGCCGTCGGCGTTGACGAATTCGCCGAGGAAAAACGGCACTCCGCCGTCCCACGGCACGCTGCGCTGGGTGGCGAGGTCCAGGCGCACCTGCGCGTCCGGAAAGCCATGGTGCCAGCCGGTCAGGCGCGTGTTGTCGTAGCACGCATCCACCACGTCCCAGCCGAACACCACGTCGCAGAAGCCGAAGCCGCTTTCGGCGGCCGACAGGAACTTGTCCTTGTGCAGATATTTGCCGCGCAGCACGCCGTCGATGTCGGAGATCGCGACCTTGACCTTGGCGTGCGGCGACTTGGCGATGGCATCGATCGCGCGCCGGGCCGCCGCGGCCGGCTGGGCGGCTGCTTTGTTGGCCATGCAGGGCTCCTCCCCCAGTGTGCGAGGCGAGTTTGCAGCAGCCGGTTCCGAAAGTCCAAGCGCGGCGGCCCGGCGCTTGAAAGCGGTCGGTCGCGACCGCATTTTTCCGCCGGCGGCGGGCAGCGGCCCCGCCCCTATAATTCGGCCAGTTCTTCGCGCCGTTTGCAGACGCGAGAAGGGATCACTCGAGAGGGGATCATGCCGATCTACGCCTACAAGTGTTCGTCCTGCGGGCACGGCGAAGACGTGATGCAGAAATTCGCCGATGCCCCGCTCACCGTGTGCACGTCGTGCGGTCAACCGACCTTCGTCAAGCAGATCACGGCCGCCGGCTTTCAACTGAAGGGTAACGGCTGGTACGTCACTGACTTCAAGAACGGCGCCGGCAAGAAAGACGGCGGCGCCAAGGAGAAGTCGTCGGAGACGGCCTCCGACAAGGCGGCCACGGCCGCGGCGGCCCCGACGTGCGGCGCCGGCG
>JAKANT010000388.1 GCA_021823635.1 Pseudomonadota bacterium | reverse complement strand
GGACAACGTCAACCAGACGCTCGGCATGAAGAAAGAAGAGTTCAAGATCGGTTCGCGCGACGAACCGAATTGCCCGTGATCGACTGACATCGGTGCGTTTCCCCTCGCTCCCGCTGCCGCGCCGCGCCGGCGGGAGAGGGGCGGGCCAGAACAGATGACCGTCCTCCCATCGAACGGCAGCCGCCGCGCGCTCGCCGCCGGCGACGCGCTGGTGCTGGAGCGCGTCACGCGCCGTTTCGGCGCGCTGGCGGCCCTGGACGACGTGTCGCTGTCGGTGCGCGCGGGCGAACGGCGCGCGGTGATCGGCGCCAACGGCGCCGGCAAGACCACGCTGTTCAACTGCATCACCGGCGATTTCCCGCCCACCAGCGGTCGGGTGCTGTTCTTCGGCGACGACGTGACCGCGATGCCGCCGTACGAGCGCATCCGCGCCGGGCTGCGGCGCACCTATCAATCGTCGCTGCTGTTTCGCGAGCTGTCGGTGCGCGACAACCTGTTTCTCGCGGTGCGCGGCGTGTCGCGCGGCCGTTTCAGCTTTCGGCGGCCGGGGCGCAACAGCACCACGCGCGCGGCGGCCGACGACCTGCTCGAGCGCGTGCATCTGCAGGCGGTGGCCGATCAGCCGGTGGCCGCACTCGCGCACGGGCAGCAGCGGCAATTGGAAATCGGCATGGCGCTGGCCGGCGCGCCGCGCCTGATTCTGTTCGACGAGCCGGCCGCCGGCTTGTCGCCGGCCGAGCGGCGCGATCTGGTGCAGTTGCTGACGGCACTGCCGGCGCACATCGGTTTCATCCTGATCGAACACGACCTGGAGATCGCGCTGCGCGTGGTCGAACGGGTCACCGTGCTGCACAACGGCCGCGTGCTGAAGGAAGGCTCGCCGCAGGAGATCGAGAACGACGCCGAGGTGCAGGCGATCTACATGGGCGGAGGGCACTGAAGTGGCGCTGTTCTCGCGCCGGCACGACAGCCGCGGCAGCGGTGCGGTGCTGCGGGTGGAGAACCTCGACGTCTATTACGGCCGCGCGCACGCGCTGCAAGGCGTGTCGCTCGAACTCGAGCACGGCGTGCTCGGGGTGGTCGGCCGCAACGGCATGGGCAAGACCACGCTGTGCAACGCGATCACCGGCCTGCTGCCGGCCGGCGCCAGCGCCACCGGCAGCGTACGCGTGGCGGGCGAGGAGGTGCTGGGCCTGCCGGCCAACACGATCACCGAGCGCGGCGTCGGTTACGTACCGCAGGGGCGGCGCGTATGGCCGTCGCTGTCGGTGGACGAGCATCTGAGGCTCGCCGCCTCGCGCGGCCGCCGCGGCGGATGGACCGTCGAGCGCGTCTACAAGAGCTTCCCGCGCCTGGCCGAGCGGCGCGCGAACGGCGGCGCCGAACTGTCGGGCGGCGAACAGCAGATGCTGGCGATCGCGCGCGCACTGCTGTTCAACCCGCGCCTGTTGGTGATGGACGAGCCGACCGAGGGGCTGGCGCCGGTGATCGTGCAGCAGGTGGCGGCGATGCTGAAGACGCTGGCGCACGACGGCGAGATCGCGGTGCTGCTGATCGAGCAGAACCTCGGGGTGGCGATCGAGGTCGCCGACACGGTGGCGGTGATGGTCAACGGCCGCATCGCGCGCACGCTGACCGCGGCCGAACTGGCGTCGGACCGGGACCTGCAGCAGCGGCTGCTCGGCGTCAAGGCCGGCGGCGAGGAGGACGACGGCGCCGCAGCGGAGGAGGAAGCGCCGGCCGCCGAGCAGGAGGTGCGTGTCTACACGGTGCGGCGGGCGGGCGACGCCGACCTGCCAGCCGCCGATGCGCACGACGAACGTGCCACACGCGGCTTGACGCGCTGGAATGCCGCCAACCCGACGTTGTCGCTCGCGCCCGCGCGGCTCGAGCCCGCCGCGCGCGGCGCGGCAACAGTGCCGCCAGCGCCCGCGCCCGCCGCGCCGCCGCGCGACACCGTCGTGATGCCGGTCTCGGCCACGGTCGATCGCGCCGCCTACGTCGCCGGCACGTTCGATACCAAGGGACGCGAACTGCTGTTTCTCAAGCACTGCCTGGACAAGCTCGGCATCCGCACCGTGACGGTGGATCTGTCCACCTCCGGCGCCACCTCCACCGCCAACGTTCACCCGCGCGAAGTGGCGCGCCATCACCCGCAAGGCGAGCGCGCGGTGTTCACCGCCGACCGCGGGTCGGCGGTGTCGGCGATGGCGGTGGCCTTCGAGCGCTTCGTGCTCACGCGGCGCGACCTCGGCGGCCTGATCTCCGCCGGCGGCTCAGGCGGCACGGCGCTTGCCACGCGCGCGATGCGCGCGCTGCCGGTCGGCGTGCCCAAGGTGATGGTGTCGTCGGTCGCCTCCAGCGACGTGCGACCCTACGTCGGCCCGAGCGACATCTGCATGATGTATTCGGTGACCGACGTCTCCGGCATCAACCGCATCAGCGAACGCGTGCTCGCCAACGCCGCGCACGCGCTGGCCGGCATGATCGCGCACGCGCGCCACGGCGAGTCGAGCACCAAGCCCGCGCTCGGGCTGACGATGTTCGGCGTCACCACGCCGTGCGTGCAGGCGGTGACCAAGCAATTGCAGGACGAGTACGACTGCCTGGTGTTCCATGCCACCGGCACCGGCGGGCAGTCGATGGAGAAGCTGGCCGACTCCGGTCTGCTGGCGGCGGTACTAGACGTCACCACCACCGAGGTCTGCGACGAGATCGTCGGCGGCGTGTTGTCGGCCGGCCCCGAGCGGCTGGACGCGATCGTGCGCGCGCGCATCCCGTACGTCGGCTCGTGCGGCGCGCTCGACATGGTCAACTTCTGGGCCCTCGATACCGTGCCCGCCAAGTTCCGCGGCCGCAACCTCTACAAGCACAACGACAACGTGACGCTGATGC
>JAKANT010000387.1 GCA_021823635.1 Pseudomonadota bacterium | reverse complement strand
CTGGCCGGCGAACCGGTGTTGAATCATTCGCTGCTGTCGCCCTACCTGAATGTCGGCCTGCTCGATCCGCTGACGGTCTGCCGGCGCGCCGAAGCCGAATACCGCGCCGGGCGCGCGCCGCTCGCGGCGGTGGAAGGTTTCGTGCGGCAGATCCTCGGCTGGCGGGAATACGTGCGCGGGATCTACTTTCAGCAGGGGCCAGACTACGGCACGCGCAACGCGCTCGGCGCCCAGCGGGCGCTGCCGGCGTTCTACTGGACGGCAGACACCCGGATGGCGTGCGTTCAGGCGGTGGTCGCGCAAACGCTCGAATCCGCCTACGCGCACCACATCCAGCGCCTGATGGTGACCGGCAACTTCGCGCTGCTGGCAGGGGTGGCGCCGCGCGAGGTGCACGAGTGGTATCTGGCGGTGTACGCCGACGCCTTCGAGTGGGTCGAGCTGCCGAATACGCTCGGCATGAGCCAGTATGCCGACGGCGGGCTGCTGGCGTCCAAACCGTATGCCGCGAGCGGCGCGTACATCAAACGCATGTCCGATTACTGCGCGCGCTGCCGTTACGACGTGCGCGATCGCCGCGGCGCCAACGCCTGCCCGTTCAACGCTCTTTACTGGGACTTCCTGGCGCGGAACGCGCCAAAGCTGCAGGCCAATCCCCGCTTGGCCAACGCCTATCGCCAATGGCGGGCGTTTGCGGCCGCCGATCAACGCGCGCTGCGGGCACGCGCAGCGGCGCTCATCGAGCGGGCCGATTCGCTGTGATGCGGTGCTGGCGCATGGCGCGTGCGCGTGCTGCAATCCGCGCATGCGTTGCGAACTCGATCATCTGGTGGTCGGCTGCGCCGATCTCGAGCAAGGCGCGGCGTGGTTGCGCGCCCGGCTCGGCGTCGAGCCGCAGCCCGGCGGCAGGCACGCGGCGATGGGCACGCACAATCGGCTGCTCGCGCTCGGTGCCCGCACCTACCTGGAGCTGATCGCGATCGACCCGCAAGCGCCCGCCCCGGCGCGGCCGCGCTGGTTCGATCTGGATGCGCCGGCGATGCGCGAGCGGCTGGCCGCCGCGCCGCGGCTGATCGCGTGGGTCGTGCGCTGCGACGACATCGCCGCGGCGGTGACGCGCGTGCCGGCGCTCGGGCGCGTGCACGCGCTGACACGCGGCGACTACGCCTGGCGCATCGCGATACCGGACGACGGCGCGCGGCCGTTCGCCGGTGTGCTGCCGGCCGTCATCCAGTGGGACAGCCGCGCGCATCCGGCGGACCGGCTCGAGCAGCGCGGCTGCACGCTGGTCGCGCTCGAACTCGCGCATCCGGACGAGGCGGCGCTACTGGCGGCGTTTCGCGAGCTACGTATCACCGGGCCGGTCGAACTGCGTTCGGGCCCGGCGGCGCTGTGCGCGCGGGTACGCACACCGGCCGGGGAGGCGGAGATTTCCTAGAGGCGCACCGCCGGCAGCGCGAACACCGGCTCGATACGGCCGACCTCGAGGCCGCGGTGGTTGCGTATCGCCGGCCGGGCGAACTTCGCCAGCGGTGTGTGCGCCGCATCTGCGAGTAAGCCGAGCTGCTCGAGCACGGCGACGGTGGCCACGGCGAGCGCGCGCGCGTTGCCGTCGGCGATGCGCACCGCAATGCCCACGCCTTTCGATTTCACGCCGATCGCCTGCACGCCGTCGGCGCCGACCTTGCTCACCCAGTCGCCGCGCCCGGTCTGCATCAACGCCAGGTCCGTGCGCCCGGTGCCGGACACCAGGTCCGGATGGCGGCTCATCGCGAACGCCAGCGCCGCGAGCTCCGGCGTGGCGCCGGCCGCGAGCCGCGCGTACACCTGCGCCAGCCGCGCCAGCGGCAACGCATAGTTGGGCGCGCTGCAACCGTCGATGCCGCACGCGGTCTCGTCGCCGCAGGCGGCCGCTTGCACGACGTTGCGGATGCGCGTCTGCAGCGGGCTGTCCAGTGCGAGGTACTCGGCGAGCGCATGTCCGAAAAGACGGCAGTAGGCGAGAAAACCCGTGTGCTTGCCCGAGCAGTTGTGGTGCACCGGGCGCCAGCGCACGCCGGCGGGCGGCGGCGTGTCGGTGGCGTGGTAGTAGCCCGGCGCGTGGCAGCCGCACTGAAGGTCGGACTCGCGGGCGCCGATGCGATCCAGCATGCGCTCGACGATCGCCACGTGCACCGCTTCGCCTCCGTGGCTGGCGCACATTAGGGCGAGCTCGTGCGAGGTGAACGAAAAGCGGCCCATGCCGCCGGATTCGACGAACGGCAGCGCCTGCAACGGTTTCAGGGCGGAGCGCGCGAAGTTCAGCGCGCGCGCATCGCCGCAGGCGGCGAGCAGGGTGCCGTCGGCGTCGACGACCGCGATCGAACCGTAGTGCACGCATTCTGGCGTGCCGCCGCGGGTGGTGATGACGATCGGTACGTGGGCGGGCGTTCGCACGGCACGAAAAAGCGCCCGGCCGGGCGCGGCGAGGAGCGAGGCCGCCGATTATGCCGTCATGCCGGCGCCAGCCGCGCCGTCACTTCCTTGCGGTAGCGGTTCAGTTCCTGCACCGAGGCGAACGAACGCTCCAGCAGCAGGCTCATGTTGTGCAGGATGCGCTCGACGACCTTGCTTTCCCAAGCGTCGTCGAAGTCGATTTGCTGATCGAGCCAGCGTTCCAACCAGTGCGGATCGGGCAGCCGCGACTGCACGGTGTCGCGCGGATAAAGCGCCTGGCTGACGTGCAGGTTGGTCGGATGCAGCGCCTTGGCGGTGCGCTTGGCCGAGGCCATCAGCACGGCGATCTTGGAAAACGCCGCGCGCGCGGTGTCGCCCAATTCGGAGAGGTACTTCTTCATGTAGCGCAGATAGGCGCCGCCGTGACGCGCTTCGTCCTGCGCCAGCGTGCGGTAGATGTG
>JAKANT010000386.1 GCA_021823635.1 Pseudomonadota bacterium | reverse complement strand
CGGGCGCGAGCAGGCCCTCGGTGATCATGTCGCGCAATTGCGCGACCACCGCGGCATGCAGCGCCTGACGGCCGATCATGCGCGGCCGCGGCGCGTCGACGATGGGAAACACGGGCTTGCCTCGCGGGTGCGGATAGCCTAGTGTATACAAAATGCAATCGCGGCAGGAAGAGCCGGCGCCGCCAACGACGACAGGAAACCCCACACCATGCAGCGTCTAAGCCCGCACCCGAGCGGCCGCCACTTCCTGCAGATCCCGGGGCCGACCAACGTGCCGGACCGCGTGCTGCGCGCGATCGACCAGCCGACGATCGATCACCGCGGGCCGCAGTTTCAGGCGCTGGCGAAAAAGGTGCTGGCGGAGATTCGCACGATCTTCCAGACCCGCGGCCCGGTCGTCATCTACCCGGCCTCCGGCACCGGCGCATGGGAGGCGGCGCTGGTCAATACGCTTTCGCCCGGCGATGCGGTGCTGATGTACGAGACCGGACACTTCGCCAGCCTGTGGCGCAGGATGGCCGAGCGCCTGGGATTGCAGCCGGTCGTGCTGGGCGGCTTTGCGCACGGCAGCTGGCGGCGCGGCGCGGATGCGGCGGCGATCGAGGCGCGGCTGGCGGAGGATCGCGAGCGCCGGATCAAGGCCGTGGCCGTCGTGCACAACGAGACCTCCACCGGCGCGACGTCCGACATCGCGGCCGTGCGGCGCGCGATCGACCGCGCCGGGCACCCGGCGCTGCTGCTGGTCGATACGATTTCCTCGCTCGGTTCGATCGACTACCGCCACGACGAATGGGGCGTGGACGTGACGGTGGGCGGTTCGCAGAAGGGGCTGATGCTGCCGCCCGGACTGTCCTTCAACGCCGTGAGCGACAAGGCGCTGGCGGCCTCCAGGATCGCGCGTCTGCCGAAGTCTTTCTGGAGCTGGGAGGAGATGCTGTCGGCCAACGCCAACGGCTTCTTTCCCTACACGCCGGCGACCAACCTGTTGTACGGGCTGGCGGAAGCGATCGACATGCTGTTGGAGGAAGGCCTGCCGAACGTGTTCGCGCGCCACGCGCGCCACGCCGAAGCGACGCGCCGTGCCGTGCGCGCGTGGGGCCTGGAGATCCTGTGCGAGAACGCGGCCGAATACAGCAACACGCTGACCGCGGTCGTAATGCCGGCGCACGCGCAGGGCGGGCGCCATGACGCCGATCGTTTCCGCAAGATCGTGCTGGAGAACTTCAACATGTCGCTCGGTCAGGGACTCGGCCAGCTCGCAGGTTGGGTCTTCCGCATCGGCCATCTGGGCGACTTCAACGATCTGACGCTCGCGGGCACGCTGGCGGGTGTGGAGATGGGCCTGGCGCTCGCCGGCATTCCGCACCGCGCCGGCGGCGTGCAGGCCGCGCTCGACTATCTGCGCGATACCGCGCCGGCGGCGAGCCTACCGTCCGCACGCCGCGCCGCCTGAAAGCTTTCCCAGTCCTCTGCACCGACCCCCTTTGCCAAGGAGACTCCGATGATGCACACCCCCACCCTGCGCTTCCGCCTCCGCGTGCTGGGTGCCGCCGGCGCGGCTGCACTGCTGACCGCCGCTCCCGCGTTCGCACAGACCGAGATCAAGTTCGGCCACGTGGGCGAACCGGGGTCGCTGTTCGCCGCCTCCGCCGAGGAGTTCGCGCGCCGCGCCAATGCCAGGCTCGGCGACAAGGCCAAGGTGGTCGTCTACGGCTCCAGCCAGTTGGGCGGCGACAAGGAGATGCTGCAGAAGCTGAAGCTCGGCACGGTGGACATCGCCCTGCCGTCCACCGTGATGTCGTCGGAGGCGGACCTGTTCGGCGTGTTCGAGATGCCTTACCTGGTGAAGGACCGCGAGCACATGAAGCGCATCGAGCGCGAGATCTTCTGGTCCAGGCTCGCGCCGGAGGCGGAGAAAAAGGGGTTGAAGATCATCGCCGTATGGGAGAACGGCTACCGCCACATCACTAATAGCAGGCGGCCGATCAACGTGCCGGACGATCTTAAGGGGATCAAGCTGCGCGGGCCGGAGGGCAAATGGCGCGTCAAGATGTTCCAGACCTACGGCGCCAACCCGAGCCCGATGAAGTTCTCCGAGGTCTTCACCGCGCTGCAGACCGGCGTGATGGACGGTCAGGAGAACCCGTTCACGCAGATCTACAGCGCCAAGTTGCACGAGGTGCAGAAGTTCCTGTCGCTGACCGGACACGTGTACACGCCGGCGTACGTGACGGTGGGCAGCAAGAAGTGGGCATCGCTGGCGCCGGACGTGCGCAAGATCCTGGAGGACACGGCCCGGGAAACGCAGGCGTTCGTGTACGAGAAAGCCGCCAAGGACGACGAAGAGCTGCTCGGCAAGATCAAGGCGGCGGGCGTGGCGGTCAACCTGCCCAACAAGGACGCCTTCATCGCCGCCAGCCGGCCGGTGTACGAAGCGTTCGCGGCCGAGGTGGCCGGCTCGAAAGAGGTGATCGAGCGCGCGATCGCCCTCGGCAAGTAGGCGGCCGATGACGTTGCAGCGACTGCGCCGGGGGTACGAGCGCGCCCTCGAGTGGCTGGTGATCGCGCTGATGGTCGCGCTCGCCGCCGAGGTGACGGCGGGTGTCGTGTTCCGTTACGTCGGCGCCGCGCTCGTCTGGTACGACGAGGTGGCGTCGATCCTGCTCGCGTGGCTGACCTTTTACGGCTCGGCGCTCGCCTCGGTCAAGCGCGCGCACATCGGCTGCCCGGAACTGATCGAACGGCTTGCGCCGTCGAAGCGGCGCGCCTTCGACATCGTCGCGCAGCTGCTGGTGATCGCGTTCTTCGCGCTGCTCGCCTGGATCGGCGCGTCCATCCTGCCGGTGCTGGCGACCGATCACATGGTCAGCCTGCCGGCGGTGCCGATGAGCGTCGTGCAGT
>JAKANT010000385.1 GCA_021823635.1 Pseudomonadota bacterium | reverse complement strand
CAGTTGTTCGATCGCCGCGCAGCGGCGCGCCAGCTCGGCGGCGCCGAGGTTGGCGCTGGAAGACTTCAGCGTGTGCGCCGCCTGCCGCAGGCGCACGGCGTCCCCGGCCGCCAGCGCCGCGCCGGCGTCGGCGACGAGCTGGGCGGCGCTCGTCAGGTAGGTGTCGATCAGCCGCGCCAGCAGCCGCTCGGCGCCGCGCCTTTCCATGTCGCGGATGCGTTCGATCGCGCTCGCGTCCAGCGCGGCCGGCTCGACCGTCGGCGACTCGGCTTCCCCGCCTGCGGGTGGCGCCGCCGGCGCGTCGGCCGCGGGGCGATACCAGCGCGCCAGCACGGCGGCGAGCTGCTGGTGGCGAAACGGCTTGGCCAGGTAGTCGGTGAATCCGGCCGCCAGACAGCGTTCGGCATCGCCGGCCAGGGCATTGGCGGTCAGCGCCACCACCGGTGTGTCCTGCGGTGTCGCGAACGCGAGCGGCCCCGGGCGCGCTTCGCGGAAGCGGCGCACGGCCTCGAAGCCGTCGACTTCGGGCATCTGGCAGTCCATCAGCACGAGGTCGAAGCGCTCGCGCGCCAGCGCGGTCAGCGCCTGCCGACCGTTGTCGGCCAGCCGCACCGTGCAGCCGAGTTCGGCGAGCATCACTTGCGCCAGCTCCTGGTTGATCGGGTTGTCCTCCACCAGCAGGACGCGCGCGCCGCGCATCGACCCTGCGACGGCGGGGGGCGAGGACGGCGTCGCGAGCAACGCGCGCAGCGCATCCGTCAAATCGTGGCCGCGCAACGGCTTGGTCAGACGCACGTCGGCCGCCGCCGTCTCGCCGGCGCCGCCGGGCGACACGATGAGGGCGGCGCGCAGGCTTCGCAGCTCGGGATCGCGCCGCAGTGCTGCCAACAGGGTGGGCCCGTCCATCACCGGCATCTGCGCATCGACGAGCGCGGCGTGAAATGGCATGCCCGCGCGCGCGGCCGCGCGCGCCAGCTCGAGCGCCTGGGCGCCGTTGTCGGCGGTCGCGCAGTCGATGCCCAAGTCATGCAGTCGCGCCTCGAGGATCGCGCGCTGCGTCGCGTTGTCGTCGACCAGCAAAACGCGACGGCCGGCGAATTCGGCCGCCTCCGGCGCCGGCGCGCCGGACGCGGCCGGCAGCGGCAGTTCGAAGGAGAACGTCGAACCCTCGCCGGGGCGGCTCGTCACCTCGATGCGCCCGCCCATCAGCTCCACCAGTTGTTTGCTGATCGCCAGCCCCAGACCGGTGCCGCCGTAGCGGCGCGACATCGACTGGTCGGCCTGCATGAAGGTCGTGAACAGGCGCTTGAGCGCCTCGGGCGGCATGCCGATGCCGGTGTCGCGCACCTCGAAGCGCACGCGCGCGTCGCCGTCGGCGCGTGTCACCCGCAGCACCACCTCGCCGCGCTCGGTGAACTTGATGGCGTTGCCGACCAGGTTGGCCAGCACCTGGCGCAGCCGCATCGGGTCGCCGATCACCGCCGCCGGCAGCGCCGGGTCGACGTGGTGCGCCAGTTCGAGCTGCTTGCCGCCGGCGCGCGGCGCCAGGATCTCGAACAGGTCCTCGATCAGCGCGCGCAGATCGAACGGCACCGCCTCCAGTTCGAGCCGACCGGCCTCGATCTTGGAGAAGTCCAGGATGTCGTTGATGATCGCCAGCAGCGACTCGCCCGATCGATACGCCGCCTCGGCGAAGCGGCGCTGCTTGGCCGACAGCGGCGTGCCCAGCAGCAGTTCGGTCATGCCGAGCACGCCGTTCATCGGCGTGCGGATCTCGTGGCTCATGTTGGCGAGGAACTGCGATTTGGCGCGGTTGGCCGCCTCGGCCTGCTCCTTCGCCTCGCGCAGCGCGTTTTCCTTGTCTTTCAGGTCGGTGATGTCTTCCAGCACCGACACCAGCAACGGCTCGGCGCCGGCGGTCGTGATGCGCGCCGAATGGATGCGCGCCACCACGGTCGAGCCGTCGCGGCGCCGCAGGCGGCGCTCGAACTGGAAGGTGCCGTTTTCGCGCCACGGCGTGGCCTCGCGCAGCGCGAGCGCGCCGTCGCGGTCGGCCGGATGCAGGAAGTCGAGCGCGTCGCGGCCGATGATGTCCTCGGCCGTGGTTCCGAAAAGCTGCGCGCAGGCGGCATTGACGCGCACCACGCGGAACCGGGCGTCCTGGATCACGGCCGGCACCGGCGAGTCCTCGAACAGCGCGCGGAAATACTCGGCGCTTTCGCGCAGCTGCGCCTGCACCTGCTCGCGCCGCGTGACGTCGAGCGACATCAGCGCGTACTGGTAATAGCGCCCCTGCTCGTCCGTGAGCGGCTGCCCTTCGACCTCGTGGAAGCTCTTGTGGCCGCTGCGGTCGTACAGCACCAGCGCGGCCTTGCACGGCTCGCCGGCCACGATCGCCTGGCCGATGCGCTCGATCTCGGCGGCGTCGGTTTCGGGCCCGGCGATCATCGTGTGCGCGACCTTGCCGCGCACCTCGGCCAGCGTGTAGCCCGAATGGCGCACGAAGGCGTCGTTGACCCATTCGATGCGGCCGACGGTGTCCACCACGATCACGTTGTTTTCGGTGCGTGAGGCGATCATCGCCAGCCGCCGCAGCTCGCGCTCGTTGGCGCGTTGTTCGTGCTCGGCGCGATGCCGCTCGGCCACGCGCGACAGCTCGGCGCCGATCGCCTCGACCAGCTCGAGCATCTCGGCGATCGCCTCGACCCGATGGTCGGTGTAGAACTCGATGAACGCGGTGACGTGGCCGTGCGCGGTCACCGGGATCACGACGCCGGTGCGCAAACCCGCGGCCAGCGCGACGTCTCGACGGTCCCACTCCGCGACTCGCGAGAGGTCCGACACCCAGTGCGGTATGCCGCTGATGTGGGCGCGGCCGATCAGCCCGTTGATCGATCGGTGGACCG
>JAKANT010000384.1 GCA_021823635.1 Pseudomonadota bacterium | reverse complement strand
CGCGAGGACCGGCCGCAACGCGACCACATGCTGTTCGACGCCTTCGACGTCATCGAACGGCCGAGCCCGGCGCGCGGCCGCGACGTCGCCTACACGATCCTGCACGCAGGCGTGCCGGAGCGCATCGATCACGTGTTCGTGTCCGAGGAGTTCGTCGCGCAAAGCCGGCGCGCACTGGCGCGCGTGCTTGCGGTCGAGATCTTCAACGACCATCTGACCGAACGGCAGGCGCACGGCCGCGGTTTGATTGCCGGCGCGGACCCGAGCCGGATCTACTCCGACCACGGCGCCGTGTGCGCGACGGTGGAGTTGGCTGCACCGGGCCCCGGCGCGAGCGCCGCGGATCAAAACCGGTAGCCGATGCCGAACGACAGCACCGGGTACCAGGAGCGGTAGCCGACGTCGTCTTCGAACTGCCTTTCCTCGGCGCGCAGATCGGCCTGCAACTGCGCGCATTGCGCCGGCGTGAGCGGCGCGCGGCACTCGGCCGACAGCGTCACGCTCGGTTTGACACGCAGCAGCCCGATGTCGCCGGAGAAGAACCACCCCGGGCCGAAACTGCGCGCCGCATTGCCCCAGCCGATGCCGAAGTACGGATTGGTGCGATTGAAACGCACCCGCCCGGTGACCGGACCGACGTCCGAGACGTTGTAGGTGCGATCGCCGATTTCGATCGTGCCTGAGCCGTCGCGCGCGGTGAGATCGATGCGGTTGTCGTTGTAGGCCAGCCCTGCGCTCAGCCTGAAGCGGCCGGCGCCGGGGAAGAAGTCCGCCAGCGCCATCGCGGTGCCGAAGCGGATCTTTGCTTCATAGCGCACGCCCGATTCGGACGTGCGGTCCGACACCGACCCGCCGTAAAGCGTGCCGCGCAGCCCGAAACGATCGTTGAACGGAACCCCTAGGTCGGCGCCGAATCCGGTGCTGCCGGCGCGCGCGGCGATCGATTGGGCGAAGGCGCCGCCAGCAAAGGCGGACAGCAGCAGGGCGGCAAGGGCGCGTCGGTGCGGGTGCATGGCATCTCTCCCGGTTCGTGTTGACGTTTGGCGGCAAGGCGATTCGGTACGTCGCCAGCGTGTTTCCGTACACCGCCGATGCGCAGCCGTGCCGCGGAACCTGCCGCGTGGCGGCAGAAGACTACACGGCCGCGGCAACCGGCGCGTCCGCGCTCGGTCGCTCGATCAGCGCGTGCCGCAGGCAACGATAGACGGCGGTGGCCTCGAAACGCAGCCCTTCGCGGCCGCGCAGGCGGATCCGCATGTCGTTGGCCCCGGCGCGCACCTGGATGTCGGCGCGCGACAGCGGATGCTGATCCAGGCAGTGGCAGGCGGCGCGCTGGCATTCGTTGATCGCCTGCAGCACGCGCTGCTGGCGGCCCGCCACACCGGTCAGTTCGATGTAGACCTCGTCGCCCCGTTCACGCACGCGCATCAGCATCGTCGGCTCCCTGCCGTCCGGCTCGCCCAGACGATTCGTCTTTCGGCTTAACGCACGGGAAGTTAAGCCGATGACGTCAGTCCGTGATCGGGGAAAAATGCAAGCGCCCGCTCGGCTATTCGGCGCCAGCCCCCGCAGCCTGGGGGGCATGCGGCAGCAGGCGCCTTCACGCCATCTTGTTGCGCTGGAAGCTCGCCAGAGCCGCGCGGGTGACGCGGTCGAGCTCCGCGAATGCCGCCGGCTCGATCGCGGAGAAATGAAAGCAGCTCTTGCCCTGCATGCGCTTCTTGAGCGCCGGCGACAGCGCCGCGGCGAGCGCGGCGTCGGTGGCGAGCGGCATCAGGTGGTAGGCGACGTAGCCCTTGCGCCGCTGCACGGCGCCGAAGAACACCGGCTTGCCGTCCGGCCCCGGCTTGCGCGTCTCCAGGTAGTAGTGGTCCGGCAGATCGTGCACGACGTTCAGGTGGTAGGCGTGTTTGGCCAGCAGCCCTTTCAACGCGGCGAACACGGCGTCGAGCGCCGCCGCCGGCACCGGCTGCGGCCGCGCGCGCGGAGCACGCTTCTTCGCCGTCGCCATGTCAATCGACCTTGGCGCCCGAGAACTTGACGACCTTGGTCCACTTCTCGATCTCGGCGCGGATGAAGGCGGCGAACTGATCCGGCGTATCGCCGACCGGCAGCGCGCCCTGGCCCGCGAAGCGCTCGCGCATCTCCGGCTGCGAAAGAATCTGCGCGACGTCGCGCTGGATCTTGTCCACGATCTCGCGCGGCGTGCCCGCCGGCGCCAGCAGGCCGAACCAGGCGGTGGCATCGAATCCCTTCAAGCCCGCGGCCTCCTCCATCGTCGGCACGTCCGGCAGCGCCGGCGAGCGCGTGCGGGACGTGACCGCCAGCGCCTTCAGGCGCCCGCTGCGGATGTGCGGCAGCGACGACGTCAGGTTGTCGAACATCACCTGCGTATTGCCGGCGATCAGGTCCTGCACCGCCGGCGCAGAGCCGCGGTACGGCAGATGGACCATGAAGGTGCCGGTCAGACTCTTGAATAGCTCGCCGGTCAGGTGGATCGACGTGCCGTTGCCGCTCGAAGCCATGTTCAGCTTGCCGGGGTTCCTGCGCGCATAGTCGATGAATTCACGCACGCTCGCTACCGGCAGCGCGGCGGGAACGACCATCACGTTCGGTACCGCGGCCACGTTGGTGATCGGCGCGAAATCGTTCAACGGGTGATAGCCGAGCTTGCCGCCGCCTTGCGTGTAAAGCGGCAGGTTGATCGCGTGCGTGCCGACCGTGCCCATCAGCAGCGTGTAGCCGTCGGGCGGTGACTTGGCCACCGCTTCGGTACCGATGGCGCCGCCGGCGCCGGCGCGATTCTCGACGATGACGGTCGCGCCCAGACCCTGGCCGAGTTCGGTGGAGAACGAACGCGCGGTCAGGTCATTCACGCCGCCCGCGGGGAAAGTCACCACCACCTTGAT
>JAKANT010000383.1 GCA_021823635.1 Pseudomonadota bacterium | reverse complement strand
CCGATCTTCGGCGATCGTTCGCACCAGCTTCGGCTTGGCCGGGTCGGCGACGTCGAACACGAAGATCTTCGAATCGTCGAGCCGGCCGGCCCAGAGGTAGCGACGGTCGTCGGTGAAGCCCATGTGGTGCGCTTCGCCGCGGCCGCCCACCGACAGCGTGTGCACGACCTTGCCGTAATCCTTCGCCTTCGGATTGGCGCCGATCGTCACCAGCTTGTCGGAACCGTCGCCCAGACCCTCGACACCCAACGTCCATACGTGGACGTAGTCCTCCTGCCCTTTGATCAGATTGGTGATGTACGGCGAATTGCACGTCTCGTCGGCGCGCGCCACCGCGGCGGCGAGACCGACGGCGGCGACCAGCGCCGACGCGGCCGCTCCGAGCGTTCGTCTTCCGACCATGGCTTGTCTCCCTTGGATTGTCTTCGCGCCGCCGTGCGGCGGCGTGCGACCGACGTTATCCGCGAAGAGCGGCCGATTCAAGCCCGCGCGGCGTGCGAGCGCTTCTCATTCTCACGCGGCACGCGGCGATCGGCGTCAAGCGGTGCGCCCGCGCGAGCCCTGCCCGTCCAGCGCGGCCGGCAGCGGCGCGCGCACCGGATGCATCGGCTCGGCCTGCAGCCGCGGCGCACCTTCGCGCGCCGGCGCGCCGGCCCACAGCGGGGCCGGGATCTCGACGAACACCTGCTTGAGCCGCTCGCCCCAGGTGGAGCGGATCATCTGCATGTATGGGTTGGTGTGATCGATCTGCGCGAACTTGGTCACGCGCAGCGCATCGCGTTCATACACCAGCAGGTCGAGCGGCATGCCGACCGAGATGTTGGAGCGCAGCGTCGAATCCATTGAGATCAGGGCCAGCTTGGCGGCCTCATCCAGGCTCATGTCGGGCTTCAGTACGCGGTCGATGATCGGCTTGCCGTACTTCGCCTCGCCGATCTGGAAGTACGGATTCTCCGGCGTGGCCTCGATGAAGTTGCCGGCCGCGTAGACGTGGAACAGGCGCGGCGGCTCGCCGCGGATCTGCCCGCCGAACACGAAACTGCAGTTGAAATCGATGCCGAACTCGCGCAGCGCTTGGGCGTCGCGCGCGTGCACGGCGCGCACGGCGGCGCCGATCACCTGCACTGCGTCGAGCAGGGTGGCCGCGGTCCAGACGCTGCGCTCGTCCGGCCCCGTCTGCTCGCACACGATCTGACGCACCGCCTGGGTGATGGCCAGGTTGCCGGCCGACAGCAACACCAGCAGGCGTTCGTGCGGATGCTCGAACACGGTCATCTTGCGGAAGGTCGAAATCTGATCGACGCCGGCGTTGGTGCGTGAATCGGAGAGGAAGACGAGTCCGGCGTCGAGCCGCATCGCCACGCAGTAAGTCATTGTTCGTGATCCGCGGGATGCCCGGCCGCGCCGCCCGTGGCGCATGCCAGCGCGCGGATGTTAACGCCGGCGCTCATCTGCTCGTCGCTGCCGCCGATGCGCATGCCGCGCACCGGGGCGGCGGAGTCGTAATCGCGGCCCACCGCCAGCCGGCACAGATGGTCGGAGGCGAAGCGGCCATGGGTGACGTCGATGCTGACCCAGCCCTCTGCTTCGACCCAGGCGTCGGCCCAAGCGTGGCTGGCCGCGTGCGGCGCGTCTCCCGGATGGATGTAGCCGGACACGTAACGCGCGGCGATGCCATTCGCGCGGCAGCCGGCGATGAACAGATGCGCGTGGTCCTGGCACACGCCGCGCGCCAACGCGAGGGCCTGCGCCGCGGTGCTGCAGACGTCGGTGCTGCCGGGCTCGTAGGCGACCGCGTCGCGGATCGCGCACGCGAAATCGAGCAGGCCGTGCGCAGTCGCGGCACGCAGCCAGCGCGCGGCGAACGCGCGCACCGCCTCGTCGGCCTGCGTCAGCCGGGTGGCGAGCGCATACGCAAGAGGCGGCAGCGCGCCGACCTCCGCCAGCCTGCCTTCAGGGAGCGGCTCGACCACCACCTCGCCGCGCGCCACGATTTCCAGTTCCGTGTGCGGACGCGTCACGGTCAGCAGGTGGGCGGCGTTGCCGTAGGCGTCGCGCATCGGCGCCAGCGGCGCCGGTGCGTCGATCGTCCAGCGAAGCGTGCGTTGCTGAGGCTCGTCGCGCGGCGTCAGCCGCAGCCACTGGATCGTGTACGAAACCGGCGTGCGGTAGCGATAAGACGTGCGGTGCAGGATCGAAAACTGCATGCGGATGCGGCGCTCAGGCCGCCGTCAACGGCAGCAGGAAATCCTCGCTGATGCGCGTGCCGAGATCGGCCACCCGCTGCAGAAAGACGGTCAGGAAGTCGTGCAGCCCGCGCGCCAGGATGTCCTCGGCGCGGCCGTATTGCAGCTCGGCGCGCAAAAGGCCGGCGCGACGCTCGGTCTCGCGCGAGCGGGCGTTGCGCACGCGCTGCAAGTTGTCGCAGATCTCGTTCATGCAGGCGGCCAGCGAACGCGGCATGTCCTCGCGCAGGATCAGCAACTCGGCCACGCGCGCCGGCGTAATCACGTTGCGGTACGCCTTGCGATACACCTCGAACGCCGACAGCGAGCGCAGAATCGCCGCCCAGTAATAGAAATCGAAGTGTTGGGCGAAGGTCGCCCCGCCCCGCTCGCCGCCGGCCGGCAGCGCCGCCGCCCGGAACTTGACGTCGAGCAGCCGCGCGGTGTTGTCGGCGCGTTCGAGGAAGGTGCCTAGGCGCAGGAAGAAGAACGCTTCGTCCTTGAGCATCGTGCCCAGCGTGACGCCGCGCGCCAGGTGCGAACGGAACTTCACCCACTCGAAGAATTGCTGCGGATCGCGCGTCAGCGCGCCGTCGGCGAGTTGTCTGGACAACCGCAGCCAAGTGTCGTTGTGCGTCTCCCACACCTCGGTCGGCAGCACGCCGCGCACCGCGCGCGCGTTTTCGCGC
>JAKANT010000382.1 GCA_021823635.1 Pseudomonadota bacterium | reverse complement strand
GAGCGTGCCGGTCGTCGAGGTGATGGCAGCGGCGACGGACATCCACGACCTCGAGGGGTTGCGCGACGTCGGCGCCGCCCTCGGTTCCTAGCCGGGACGATCTTGGCGTGCCGTGAGCAGGACGCGTTGCGGGCGCGGGTCGTCGTTCGGCGTCTCGATCATGCTTGCTCCTCGCACGGGTGCAGCCAGCCGGCGCGGTACCAGTCCCAGAGGCGCCGCATCGTCGCGCGGTCGAGCCGGCGCAGCGCGTGCGGCGATAAAGCGCGCCGGTCGGCCAAGACTTGCAGATGACGGCGTTCGGGCGCCTGCACCTCGAACACTTCACCGTTGATCGCCACGCGTCCGCCTGCGTACAGCATCCGGGTGCGGCGATCCAGCCGCAGCCCGCGCCGCGCGGCGAGTTCGGCCAGGCGGGCGAGCGGCAGCGACCGGCGCGGCGGCTCGAAGACGATCTGCGGCTTGGGCTCGGTCAATTCGGCGAGCAGCATGCGCGCCGCATCGTCGCGGCGCGGCCGCAGCCTCGTGAGCGCGGCGAAGGCGGCGTCGATCATCTGCGGCGGCAGGCGGCCGGGGTGCCGCGTCGGCGGCGCGCCGGGGTCGCGGTAGCGGCCGCGCGGCTGCCAGCGGCCAGACAGGGTATCGAGCCAGGGATCGAGCAGTTCGCGCCAGGCGGGCGCGCGAAAGCCGATCGAACAAGTGATGCAGTCGGCGCCGATGGCGGTTCCTTCGTGCGCCACGCCGGGCGGCAGGTACAGCAGATCGCCGGGCTCGAGCACCCATTCGTCCGATGGCTCGAAGCGCTGCAGGATCGCGAGCGGAAGGCCGGGCCGCAGCCGCGCATCGCGGCAGGGGCCGATGCGCCAGCGGCGCCGGCCGCGCGCCTGCAGCAGGAACACATCGTAGGCGTCGACGTGTGGCCCTACGCCGCCGCCATCGGTCGCGTAGCTCACCATCAGGTCGTCGAGTCGCGCATCCGGCACGAAACGGAAGCGCGCCAGTAGCGCGGCGGCGCGCTCGTCGTGGCAATCCACCCCTTGCACGAGCAGCGTCCAGCGCGGCCGCCGCAGCGACGGCAGCGCGCGCAACGGGCCGTGCCGCAGCCGCCAACCGGAAAAGGAGGTGACGAGGCGCGATTCGACGTCGTCGCGCCGGGCCAGTGCGAACAATCGCTCGCGGTCGATCGGCGCGACGAAATCGCGCAGTGCCTGCCGCACCAGCAGCGGCCGGCGCTGCCAATAGCGGCGCATGAAGGTGGCCACCGGCATCGGACCGAGGTGCGTCAGCGCTTCGATCGGCATAGGTGCGAGAATAGCGGCGCATGAAAATCGCGCCTGGCTGCCTGGTGACGATCGACGTCAAGATGTACGACGCGCAAGGCACGCTGCTCGAAGCGTCGGAGGCGCCGCTCGTGTACCTGCACGGCGCCGGCGACATCTTCGCCGGCATCGAGCGTGCGCTGGAGGGACGGCAGGCCGGCGACTCGGTCTCGGTGCGTCTGCAGCCGCACGAAGCCTTCGGCGAGGACGATCCGGGTCTGCTGCATCTGGTGCCGCGCGCGCTGCTCGGTCCCTACGTCGCGGTCGGCATGCGCGTCGAGGGCGTTCCGGGGCGGCCGAACGACGGCCGCATCTACACCGTCACCGAGCTGACCGACGCGGTGGCGCTGCTCGACGGCAACCATCCGCTGGCCGGTCGCGCGCTGCGCTTCGACGTCACCGTGCGTGCGGTGGAAGCGGCGAGCGCCGAGGAGCTGGAACAGGCGGAGTCGCCGCGCGTGCCGGACTTCCTGCGTCCCGGCTGAAGCGGGCGTCAGTCGTTTGCCAGCCGTTTGAGTTCGTACAGCAGCTCGAGCGCCTGGCGCGGCGACAGCGCATCGATGTCGAGCGACGCCAGGCGCGCGCGCAGGACATCGACCTCGGCCGCCGGTGCAGGCGCGGCGGCGCTGAACAGATCGAGCTGCGGTCGCGCGCCCGCGGCGCGCTCCTCCAGTTGCACGAGCAGCGCGCGCGCGCGCCGGACCACCGCCGGCGCGATGCCGGCCAGTTGCGCCACCGCCAGCCCGTAGCTCTGACTCGCGGGGCCGTCGCGGACCTCGTGCAGGAACACGACTTTTCCGCGCGCCTCGGCGGCGGCGACGTGCACGTTGGCCACTTCCGGCACGGTGTCGGCGAGCTGCGTCAGCTCGAAGTAGTGCGTGGCGAACAGCGTGAAGCAGCGGTTTTTTTCCACCAACTCGCGCGCGATGGCGGCGGCCAGCGCCAGGCCGTCGAAGGTGGAGGTGCCGCGTCCGATCTCGTCCATCAGCACCAGGCTCGAATCGGTGGCCTGATTCAGGATCGCCGCCGCTTCGGTCATCTCGACCATGAAAGTGGAGGCGCCGCCCGCCAGATCGTCGGCAGCGCCGATGCGCGTCAGGATGCGGTCGATCGGACCGATGCGCGCCGCGGCCGCGGGCACGAAACTGCCGCAGTACGCGAGCAGTACGATCAGCGCGACCGAACGCATGTAGGTGGACTTGCCGCCCATGTTGGGGCCGGTGATCACCAGCAGCCGGCGGCCGGGGCCGAGGTGGCAGTCGTTCGGCACGTAGTTTTCGATCGATCGTTCGACTACCGGATGGCGCGCGCCGTCGATCGACAGCCCCGGCTCGGCCGTCAGCTCCGGGCGCACCCAGCGCCCGGCGTCGGCCACCGCGGCAAAGGCGGCCAGCACGTCGATCGAGGCCACCGCCGAGGCGGCGCGGGAAAGCTGCGGCAAGAAAGCGGCGAGCTTCTCGAGCAGCGCCTCGCGCAGCTCGCGCTCGCGCGCACGCGCCTTCTCCTGTGCCGACAAGACCTTGTCCTCGAACGCCTTCAATTCGGGCGTGATGTAGCGCTCGGCATTTTTGAGCGTCTGCCGACGGCGGTAGTCGTCCGG
>JAKANT010000381.1 GCA_021823635.1 Pseudomonadota bacterium | reverse complement strand
TCGACGAGGCGGGCGTGAAAGCATTGGCGACGCTGCCGAGCCGCGAAGAGTTGCTGGCGAAGCTGATGGCGACGATGAAAGCGCCAATCGGCCAGTTTGTGCGCACGCTCAACGAAGTGCCTGCTCGTCTCGTGCGCACGCTCGCCGCCGTGCGTGACGCGAAGGAAAAGCAGGCTGCTTGATCCGAAATATCCGGTCACCCATCGCAATCACCCGTTTCTAGGAGTCAGAACCAATGGCACTTTCGAACCAGGAAATCCTCGACGCCATCGCCGCCAAGTCGGTGCTCGAGATCAGCGAACTGATCAAGATGATGGAAGAGAAGTTCGGCGTCTCGGCCGCTGCGGCGGCGGTGGCGGTTGCCGCACCGGCGGCCGGGGCTGCCGCTGCGGCCGCCGAGGAGAAGACCGAGTTCACGGTCGTGCTGACCGAGGCCGGCGCCAACAAGGTCAACGTCATCAAGGCCGTGCGCGAGCTCACCGGGCTCGGCCTGAAAGAGGCGAAGGATCTCGTCGACGGCGCACCGAAGCCCGTGAAGGAAGGTGTCAACAAGGCCGATGCCGAGGCGGCGAAGAAGAAGCTGGAGGAAGCAGGCGCCAAGGTCGAGCTGAAGTAAACCGGAAATCGACCGGCCGACGCGGTGGTGCCGCGTCGGCCGGCTCGGTGAAGGCTTCGACCCGGGTTCGCGTGTTGCGCTCGAACCCGGCTCCAAGTCTTCCCCCTGATGAGCGGTCAACTTTGATGTTCAGTTCCGTGCGGGCCACCCGGTCCGCACGGGTTTGCTCGTCCCTGTTGCGCGTGGCTCATTGAGTTTTCGTCGAACGGAGCGTCCATGCCGTACTCGTTCACAGAGAAAAAGCGCATTCGCAAAAGCTTCGCCAAGCGGCCGGCCGTGCAATCGGTGCCGTTTCTTCTGGCGACTCAGCTCGAGTCGTACATGCAGTTTTTGCAGGCCGACACGCCGCCGTCGCAGCGCAAGAACGAGGGGCTGCAGGCGGCTTTCAACTCGATCTTTCCGATCGTCAGCCACAACGGCATGGCGCGGCTCGAGTTTGCCGGCTATTCGCTCGGTGATCCGCCGTTCGATGTCAAAGAGTGCCAGCAACGTGGCCTGACGTACGCATCGCCGCTGCGAGCCAAGGTGCGGCTGGTGATCATGGATCGCGAGGCCTCCAAGCCGACCATCAAGGAGGTCAAGGAGCAGGAGGTCTACATGGGCGAGATCCCGCTCATGACCTCGACCGGCTCGTTCATCATCAACGGCACCGAACGCGTGATCGTCAGCCAGTTGCATCGGTCGCCCGGCGTCTTTTTCGAGCACGACCGCGGCAAGACGCATTCGAGCGGCAAGCTGTTGTTTTCAGCGCGTGTGATCCCGTATCGCGGCTCGTGGCTGGATTTCGAGTTCGACCCGAAGGACATCCTTTATTTCCGCGTCGACCGTCGCCGCAAGATGCCGGCGACGATCCTGTTAAAAGCGATCGGACTGACGCCGGAGCAGATCCTGGCGCATTTCTTCGCCTTCGACAGCTTCACGCTGGCGCCGTCCACCGGCGCCTACATGGAGCTGGTGCCGGAGCGGCTGCGCGGCGAGATCGCCCGCTTCGATATCCTCGACAAGACCGGCAAAGTCGTCGTTGCGCGCGACAAGCGCATCACCGCGCGTCACATCCGCGACCTCGAAGCGGCTGGCATGAAGCGCATCGAAGTGCCGGAGGATTACATCGTCGGGCGCGTGCTGGCGACCAATGTGGTCGATCCGGAAACCGGCGAGGTGCTGGCGCACGCCAACGACGAGCTGACCGAGGAACTGCTGAAAAAGCTGCGGGCAGCGCACGTCAAGGACATCCGCACCATCTATACGAACGACCTGGACCAGGGTCCGTACATTTCGAACACGCTGCGGCTGGACGAGACGCCCGACCAACTGGCGGCGCGGATCGCGATCTATCGCATGATGCGGCCGGGCGAGCCGCCGACCGAAGAAGCCGTCGAAACGCTGTTCCGTCGCCTGTTCTTCGACGAAGAGACCTACGATTTGTCGCGCGTCGGCCGCATGAAGGTCAACAGCCGCTTCGGGCGCCCCGACATCACCGGGCCGATGGTGCTCACGCACGAAGACATCATCGACACGATGAAGGTGCTGGTCGAGCTGCGTAACGGCCGCGGCGAGGTGGACGACATCGATCACCTCGGCAACCGACGCGTACGCTGCGTCGGCGAACTGGCGGAGAACCAGTTCCGCGCCGGGCTGGTGCGCGTGGAGCGGGCGGTGCGCGAGCGGCTCGGTCAAGCCGAGACCGAGAACCTGATGCCGCACGACTTGATCAACAGCAAGCCGATCTCCGCCTCGATCCGCGAATTCTTCGGCTCGTCGCAGTTGAGCCAGTTCATGGATCAGACCAATCCGCTCTCGGAGATCACGCACAAGCGGCGCGTATCGGCGCTCGGGCCCGGCGGCCTGACGCGCGAGCGCGCCGGCTTCGAGGTGCGCGACGTGCATCCGACACACTACGGCCGCGTCTGCCCGATCGAAACGCCGGAAGGCCCGAACATCGGCCTGATCAATTCGATGTCGCTGTACGCGCGACTGAACGAGTACGGCTTTCTGGAAACGCCGTACCGCAAAGTGGTCAACAGCCGCGTGACGAACGAGATCTCGTACCTGTCGGCGATCGATGAAGGTAAGTTCGTGATCGCGCAGGCCAACGCGCCGCTCGACAAGGATGGCCGGTTTGTCGACGAACTGGTCAGCTGCCGCCAAAACGGCGAGTTCGTGTTGATGAGCCCGGAGCGCGTCGAATACATGGATATCGCGCCGAGCCAGATCGTGTCGGTGGCCGCGTCGCTGATTCCGTTCCTCGAGCACGACGACGCCAACCGCGCGCTGATGGGCTCGAACATGCAGCGTCAGGCG
>JAKANT010000380.1 GCA_021823635.1 Pseudomonadota bacterium | reverse complement strand
GAAACGGATCACTTTCGTGAAGGCCGCGCTGGGCGCGGGCATCGCCGCGGCGGCGCTGGTGGCCGGCCCGGCGCACGCGGGCAAGACGCTGGATGCCATCAAGAGCCGCGGCCAACTGATCTGCGGTGTCAACACCGGGCTGGCCGGTTTCTCGCAGGCCGACAGCCAGGGCAACTGGTCCGGGCTGGACGTGGACATCTGCCGCGCGATCGCCGCCGCCATCCTGGGCGACGGCAACAAGGTCAAGTGGGTGCCGCTGACCGCGCAGGCGCGCTTCACCGCGCTGCAGTCGGGCGAGGTGGACATCCTGTCTCGCAACACCACCTGGACGCTGACGCGCGACGCCTCGCTGGGGCTGCATTTCACCGCGGTCACCTACTACGACGGCCAAGGCTTCATGGTGCCGGTCAAAAGCAAGATCAAGAGCGCCAAACAGCTGAAGGGCGCCACCGTGTGCGTGCAGTCCGGCACCACGACCGAGAAGAACCTGACCGACTTCTCGCGCGCCAACAAGCTGGACATCAAGCCGGTGGTGTTCGAGAAGGTGGAAGCCGCCACCGGCGCCTATTTCGCCGGCCGCTGCGTCGCGTACACGACCGACGCCTCGGGCCTGGCCTCGGTGCGCAACAAGGAGGCGAAGAATCCTGCCGAGCACGTGATCCTGCCCGAGCTCATCTCGAAGGAGCCGCTCGGGCCGGTCGTGCGCCGTGGCGACGACGAGTTCTTCGCCATCGTCAAATGGGTCATCTTCGGCCTGATCGAGGCCGAGGAATACGGCGTCACGCAGGCCAACGTCGACAAGATGCTGGCGGAGAGCCAGGACCCGGTCGTGCAGCGGCTGCTCGGCAAGAGCGAAGACACCGGCAAGCTGCTCGGGCTGGAGCGCGACTGGATGGTGCGCGCGATCAAGGCCGTCGGTAACTACGGCGAGATCTTCGAGCGCAACGTCGGGCCCAAGACCCCGCTTGCGCTGCCGCGCGGCGTCAACGCGCTGTGGAACCGGGGCGGCATCATGTACGCGCCGCCGGTGCGCTGACGCCCGACTTGCCTGGCCCCGCCGCCGCGGGGCGAGATCGCTCAGACCGCCGGCCGGCCGAAATGGTTGGTCCGTTTCACCGCTCGCACACAGCGCCGGGCGCGACGGCTGCTGAACGGCTCGGCGCCGCAGGTTGAACACCGATGGCGCAAGCGCTGCCGCGCCGTGCCGCCCCAAGGCGCCGCGACTGGACGTGGCGCAGCCAGGCGTTTCGCGGCCTCGTCTTCCAGTTGGTGGCGATCGCGCTGGTCGCGCTGGGCGTCTGGTACCTGGCCGCCAACACGCTCGAAAACATGCGCGTGCGCGGCATCCAGAGCGGCTTCGACTTCCTGCGCACGCCGGCCGGCTTCGACATCGGCGAAAGCCTGATCCCCTACGACGCGCTCGATCCCTACTGGAAGGCGTTTCTCGTCGGCATCCTGAACACGCTGCGAGTGGCCGCGATCGGCATCGTCGCCGCCACGGTGCTCGGCACACTGCTCGGCATCGGGCGCTTCTCGCGCAACGCGATCGTGCGCGGCCTCTGTTACGCCTACGTCGAGTTTTTCCGCAACGTGCCGGTGCTGCTGCAGTTGCTGATGTGGTACCTGATCCTGACCGACGTGCTGCCGCCGCTTTCGGAGGCGATCTCGATCGGCGGCCTCTTTTACCTCAGCAACAATGGCTTCAAGTTTCCGGTGCCGGTGTGGAGCGCGGGACACGCGTTCGCCGCCGCGGGCCTGGCGGCAGGTGCCGTGCTGGGGTGGCTGTACCGGCGCTGGGCGATCCGCCAGTTCGAACTGACCGGACGCGCGCGCAGCCTGGTGCTGGCGCCGATCGGCATCGCGCTCGCCGGTGCCTTCGTCGGCTGGGTGGCGGGCGGCGCGCCCGCGCAATGGAGCGTGCCGCAGATCGACGGCTTCCTGGTGAGCGGGGGGGCGGCGGCCACGCCCGAGTTCCTCGGCGTGCTGATCGGGCTGGTGCTCTATACGGCGGCCTTCATCGCCGAGGTGGTGCGGGCGGGCATCGCATCGGTGTCGCACGGGCAGGTGGAAGCGGCCGCCAGCCTCGGGCTTTCCAAGGCGCAATCGATGCGGCTGGTGATCCTGCCGCAGGCGCTGCGCGTGATCATTCCGCCGATGACCAGCCAGTATCTGAACCTGACCAAGAACTCGTCGCTCGCGGTGGCGATCGGCTACCCGGACGTGGTGTCGATCGCCAACACCTCGCTGAATCAGACCGGGCGCGCGGTCGAGTGCATCGCGATCATCATGGCGGTGTACCTGACGACCTCGCTCGCGACCGCCGCTTTCATGAACTGGTACAACAAGCGCGCGGCGATCAAGGAGCGGTAGGCCATGGCGGCCGTGTTCGAACCGATCCCCGCCCGTCCGGCGCCGGTCAAGACCGAAGGGCTGCTGCCTTGGATCCGCGCCAACCTGTTCGGCGACTTCAAAAGCGGCCTCGCCACGCTGGCGATCGCCGCGCTCGCGCTCTACTACCTGCCGGGCTTTTTCAGTTGGGCGGTGACCAACGCCGTGCTCGCCACCGATGCCGACTCCTGTCAGGCCGCGCGCGGCCGCGGCGCGTGCTGGGGTGTGGTGGCGGAGAAGTTCCGCTTGATCGTGTTCGGCCGCTATCCGTACGAGAGCCAATGGCGGCCGGAGCTGGCCACCGCGCTGCTGGTGGCGCTGCTCGTCGCCAGTTGCATCCGGCGCTTCTGGAAACCGTGGCTCGCGTTCGCCTGGGCGCTGGTGGTGCCGGCGTTCTTCGTCCTGATGGGCGGCGGCTGGTTCGGACTGGAACGCGTGCCGACCGACCAATGGGGCGGGCTGCCGCTCACCCTCATCCTGTCGACGGCCGGCATCGCGCTGTCATTTCCGCTGGCGGTGGCGCTGGCTCTGG
>JAKANT010000007.1 GCA_021823635.1 Pseudomonadota bacterium | reverse complement strand
CCAAGCACGTTCTTGCGGCCTGCTGGCGCGGGAGGCGTCAGCAAAGGCCGATCACGAAACACACCGCCAGCGCTTACTTCTTTGCTGGTGTCGCCGCGCAGATAGGCGACGATGTCCGCAGCGGTCCCAAGCGGCGTCGTCAGCTGTGTGAGCTGCGCCGAGTCTAGCGTCGCAGCGGTGAACGCTACGACGGAGCTGCGTGATGACGCCCCATTCCACATCGTAAAGATTCGGCGCGCGCTCGGTGCTGGCAAGACGTCGCTCGCACGCCAGCGGTATGGCTGATTGTTGCTGTCGCGCGGCAACGGTTGCCCGTTACTGTCGACGGTTCGAAAGGCTAGCGTGCTCGGGTCAATCTCACGGCGGTAAAGATTACCGGCCCAGGTTCCCTGACCGAATTCCGCCGTGAAGACTCCGTTATCGGTCTCCAGGTAAGCGACACTCGATGCCGCCGCGCTGCCGACAACGGCACGGCCACGGACGATTTCTTGCACGATGCGCTTGAAGCCGTCGATCAACTGCTGCGGCCGATCTGCGCTGAACGCCAACCCTCGGCTGTTGATTGCTGCATGCCACAGGTCGTAGACGTTGCCCGGACTCGCGTTACTTCCCGTGGCCGGCCAAGTCCCGGCGCCGCTCAGCAGGTTGGCATAGCCGGTCCCGTGGTGCGTCGCTCCGCTCCAGCGGGTGTCCGCCGGGCTGGTGACGTTCATCACCGAGGTCAGGCCAAGACCGACCGTGAAGTTGACCATGTGTTGCCAGGTCGCTGGGTCGTTCTTCGGATTCCAGTACTGCTGGGTTGGCGTTCCGCTGCGATCGGCATAGTAGGGCACCACATTGTTCGTGAGATCGGGGCGCAGATCGGTGGCCCAGTAATGGAAAGCGACGTCCGCCAGGCTGTCGGAATTGGAATCGCGATAGATGCGGGTCAATGAGAACGCGGGATGGGAAGACTGGGAATTGGAAGGCAAAACGGCGCCATCAGGCAATTCCGCTCCGTTGCCATCGGCATTGCCGCAGGTGAGCGACGAGCAGAAACCGCTGGTGCTTTCGTTCCACAGGCCATCCGTCATCAGCAAGTGATAGTTTGGGCGGCAGCTGTATTCAGTCCCGACGTCGTTCGGCGGGTTCTGCGCGTATGGACTGGCCGCGCCACTGGTACGGTAATACTCGCCGGCCCGACTCATGGCTGCGCGCAGGGGAGTGTTGTTCTCCGCAGGCAAGCGTGTCAGCCAGGAATAGAGATTGGCCCGGTGCAGGCTGTTTAGGGGACGAATGCGATTGTCGACGCTCGACCCCGACCAACCGGCACAACTCGTGCCGAAGGATGAACAGGTGGTCAACGCTTGCCAAGCGACACGCAGTGAGTCAGGCAGCGCCGCGAACGAGCGGGCGGCAGCGGACACCGTGAGCAGATTGCGTGTCCGATAGAAGGAATACCAATTCGCGAAGTTCTGGCGCTCGTCGCGGTCGGCAGCATCAACCCGACCGTCGCCATTGATGTCGACAACTGCGGGGCCGGACGCTGCGCCGACAGTGACAAGACGGTAGCAGTTGTCGTTCGTCAGTTGCGCGGGGCTGCAACCGGTAACGGCCGGTTCGTACACGTAGTAATACGCGGGAACGGGAGACCTCCTCAAGTCTCCAAGAGTCGGGGAGTTGAAATCGGCCGCCGGATTCTCAGCGAAGCGGTTACGGTTATCGCTGCATCCGAACTCTGTCGAAACACCCGAAGTCGCCGGGTCGTACGACCACGTGACGCGATACGCCTGCGACAGATCCACTGCTCCTAGATGGGGCGCGAAGCCGTTGACGTATGCTGCGTGGAAACTGGTGGTCAGGGTGGTGTAAGTGCCCGTCGACCCGTTGAAAGTGATCGGCGGCTCGTAGCGGGTTCGGGGGTCGTAGTAAAGCGGGTTGTAATCCGCGGACTTGACACGCCTCGTCGCATCCTCCGAGCACATGTCGTCCGGCATGTAAGCCCATTGCATCGACCCCGAGTCATCTAATGTGATGACGAGGTTTGGCGACAGCGGCGTCGGCAGGAACTGCGGCACCTGCGCCAGCGACGGCGGCGGCGGGGTGGGCGCGGCGAGCGCCGCGGGCGGAAGCAACGTCGCCGCGGCGTAGATGCCGAGCGCCTGCGCCGCGATCAGCCGGCGCAGCGGGCGAAACGGGTGTGCCTGGGTACTGTCCATCCTCTCTTACCCTCTCGTTGGCACTGGGATCGTCAGAGCGGCGGCGGCCGCAGTTGGCTTTGCACGGTCGCGCGAAAACCGCCGCTCGCGTCGCCGTAACCGCGCCCGGTCACGACGTAGGCGGCGTTCGGCACCATCGTGCCGCCGACGGTCGGATCCGGCGCGGCGCGCACTTCCTCCAACAGACACTGCGGGGCGCTTACCGGCCGCTTCTCGTCTTGATATACATCGAACGGCGGCGTCCGCAGCTTAGGGTTGCTGCTGCTCCAGTTGCTTGCGACGCGCCACGCCTGCCCGGCGGTGGAGGTCGAATCGATGCGCGCGTCGGCCAGGGCGGCGCCGCCGGTCGCGGCGATCTGCTCGCAATGGCGCAGGGCCAGCTCGGCCTGTTCGAAGGCGACTGCCGACGCACGCAGGTTGGCGCTGATGCGTTCCTCCGTGGTCACGCCGCGAATCCCGACCACCGCGATCAGCGTGATCATCACCAGCATCACCAGCGCGAGCGGTAGCACCACGCCGCGCTGCTGTCGATCATTGTTTTTGACGATCATCGTCGCGTCCTCTCAAAGTAGCCGGTTGCGTAGCGTCACCACCTGCGTAAAGGTGCGACGCAGACGCCCGTCATCGGGGAACGCCCGCCCCTGGCAGTCGACGCCCGCCTGCGGCCCGGCCGTCAGCCCCGTCTCCTCGGAGCGCACCTGTACGCACAGCTCGATGCCCAGGACCCGACCCCAGTCGGCGAAGCCGGCTGGATCGACCACGCGCTCGGCGCGTGTGAACGGATCGCCGATGCGCAGCCGCACCTGCAGGTCTTCGACGTTCGGTATCAAAGGCTGTGCCTGCCCGGTGTTGCCGCGGCACATCAGTGTGGGCACGCCATTGGAGAGGCCGACGAAGAACCGGTTGCGCGCCATGCGCACGCCGCTGGCGTCCGCGGGGACCTCGAAGCCCAGGCAGTCGCGGCTCTCGCCCGAACCGGCCGTCGCCGGCCCTTCGACCTGGTAGCGCACCTGCAGCGCATCGGCCGCGCCGGGTGTGCCTGCGCAGGCCGGGGTGTCGCTCGCGTCGTTCGGGTTCGTGAATCCTCCGGCGCAAACCCAGACCGGATTGCCGGAGAAGGTGGAGGGATTGGACACGTTGGCGAAGTTGCCCATCAATTGGCCGTACCCCGCCATGCGTATCTGATAGGCGAGCCGGTCGAGCGCGAGCTGCCCGGCCGTTTGAATGCGCTGCAGATCGGTACTGGCGCGGTAGGTCTGGCGGTTCGCGCCATAGATGCTGAGGATGCCGACCGTCAGCAGCAGACCAATCGTGATCGCGACCAGCACTTCGATCAGCGTGCGGCCGCCCTGCAATCGCACTGAAAAGGCGCGCCCGCTCATGGCCGCACCCGAATGCGGATGCACTCGACCTCGCCTGGCGTGCCGTTCGGACACTGGCGACCTTGACCGAGCGCATTGAGCAGGTTCGAATTACCTTTTTGGGAATCCGCTACCGCCTTGGCGCGAAAGCCCGTCTCGACCCACATCATCGTGATCTCCCAGACGGGCTGCCCCGGAACTCGCTCGATGCGAGCCCACGCCCCCGGCAGCGCACCGCCGCGCAGGCGCTCGAACCAGCGATTCAAGTCGTACTGCGCCTGCTGCGCAGGCGTGCACGCGTTGCTCTCGCAGTCCGGCGCCAGCGGCGCCGCGTAGGTGCCGGTCGGATAGGCGACCGTGAAGTCGTAATCGCCGGCGGCTACGGCGGGGGCGTTCGATCGCATTCGGTCCGCCAAATCGAGCGCGAGCTGGGTGGCGATCGCGCGGCCGTGCGCGTCTTTCTGGATCGACAAGCCGCGTACTTGCAAGCCGGCCAGCCCGAGCAGACCGATCGCGACGATCACCATCGTCACCAGCACCTCGATCAACGTCACGCCGCGCGCATGGCGCCGCAGACCTTCGTGTTTCATGTGCAGGCTCCGAAAGAACTCGACGTGCGCGCGCGCCCGCTGGTGGCGATGCACAGCGAGCGGCAATTCGCGTTCTCCGCGCCGGCGAAGTCGAAGCGCAAGGGCTCGGCCTGGCTCGGCGCGAGCGACGAAATCGGATCGCCGTTCAACAGCCAAACGGTGCCGTCGGCGGTGACTGAAAGCCCCGCGACCGCGGCGTTGGCACGAATGGCGACCTGCGGCGACGTGCGCACGTAGGCGCGGATCACGGCCTCCGCGGGGTCGGCCGGATCGCGCTGAAACGGGGTCGCGCCATTCGGGTTGTCCACGAAGACGATCCAGCCGCTGCTCCAATCGGCGTTGGCGGCGTCGCATGCGGCGTGGGCCGCCACCGGATCGGCGCTGCGACACAGGATCACGCGACCGCGGCGCGCCAGCGCCTCGCTGCGCGTGAGCGCCAGGTCGGCGAGCATCTCGTTGACCTCGCCCGCGACGCGATTGCGGTCGATGAAGGTGCTGAAGCTCGGCACGCCGACCGCGAGCAGGATGGCCGCGATCGCAATCACGACCAACAGTTCGATCAGCGTGACACCCCGCCTTCGGCGTGCGCTCATGCGCTCTTCCCCCCGGAGCGCGCATCTTGCCGCTGCCGTCGCCGCGGCCAACCTCCGAGCGGGGCGTGCGGCAAACGCGATCCGACGAGCGGCCCTCAAGTTTTGCGCGGCCGGCGCCCTCGGTAGTACACCCGGATGAGGGACGGGAGGGCGTCGCCCGGAAAACTCACGCGCCGCCTTGCCGAAAAGTCGGCGGCACCATGAGCTGCCGCTGCCGACAATGCCGCCGACGCAACGACACCAGGACTGCGCGATGTCGAACGCCGCTCGCCGACGCTCGCCGCACTTGCGCGCAAGCGCGCGCGGCTTCTCGCTGATCGAGGGCCTGCTCGCCGCTGCCATCGCCGGCGTGCTGGCCGCCAACGCGCTGCCGCGCTTGGCCGGCGTGCTGGATCGGGAGCAGCTGACCGCGACGGTGAACGAGCTTTTGTTCGCGGTCAATCTGGCGCGCGCGGAGGCCACCGCGCGCAAAACGCGCGTAGCCATCGCGCCGCGCGCGAGCAATGACTGGACGCGCGGCTGGCATGTGTTCGTCGATCTCGACGGCGACGGCCGCCTCGACGCCGACGAACCGATCGTGCGCGATTTCGCCGGCGCGCCGCAGCGCATGACGATCGAGCCGAGGTTCGGCGCCTTCGACGGCCACGTGCTCAGTTTCGACCACCTGGGCCATCTGCGCCGCCCCGGCTCCAACGGCATGCTGCTCGGCCGCCTCGTGCTCAGGCACGGTGCGGAGGTGCGCGCGCTGTGCTTTTCCGCCGCGGCGGTGCGCACGGCGCGCGCCGCCGAGTGCGCGTGACGTGAGAGGGATTGGCGCGCCTGACAGGAGTCGAACCTGCGACCTACGGCTTCGGAGGCCGTCACTCTATCCACTGAGCTACAGGCGCGCGGGGCGCGACAGGATACTCGCTTCCGCGCCGACGTGCGCGGCGGCGCCGGCTCCCTGCGGTCGCGGCCCTATAATGCGCCGCTTCCGCGAACCCCCATCACCGCCACGATCCCGCCGACATGTCCGACACGCACAACCATTTCATCAAGACGCCCCGCCAGTTGATCACTGTGGTCGTGCTGTCGTTTCTGGTGCCGGTGGTGATCATCGTGCTGCTGGTGAAGTACGTGACCGGCACCAAGCTGGAGATGGTAGGCACGGCGGCGATGACCCCGGAAGCGATCGCGGAGCGCCTGCGGCCGATCGGCACGGTGGCATTCGCCGAGGCGGGCGGCGCGCGCGCGCTGCAATCGGGCGAAGCCGTCTACAAGCTCGCGTGCAGCGCCTGCCATGACACCGGCGCGGCCAACTCGCCGAAGATCGGCGACAACGCGGCATGGAGCGCGCGGCTCAAGCAGGGCTACGACACGCTCGTCAAGCACGCGGTCGAGGGCTTCAAAGGCATGCCCCCGAAAGGCGGAAACGCCGATCTCGATCCGCTCGAAGTGGCGCGCGCGGTGGTGTACATGGCCAACCGCTCGGGCGGCAACCTGAAAGAGCCGGAAGCGCCCGCCGCGAAGAAATGACGGCTACGGGTTGAGTTGCTGGTAGACGAGCCGCGCCAGCGTGGCGAGCTCGTCTCTGCTCACCTCGCCTGCGAGCGCGTAGCCGAACGGGCCGTCGACCCAGTAAAAAACCGCCGTCTTGCCTTCCTGCGCGAAGCGAAACGCGGTGTCGGTGTTCGGCGCCTCGCGGCGCACCAGCAACGACAATCGCTTGCCCTGCGGGTTTTCGTACATCAGCCAAGCCACCGGCGGCGCGCCCGGGTCGGCCTCGGCCGGCAGCAATCGGCCCCCCAGCAACTGATAGCCGGCGCCGGCGAGCACCGGCGCGCGCAGCGGCGCGTTCAATCGCTTCGACAGCCACGCCACCAAGTGTTGTTCTTCGCGCGCCGTGACTTCGACCGGATGCCGCACTTCGGGCACGTAGGCCGCATGAGCGAGCGCGGCCTGGCGCGCGATCGACGGCCGTGGCTCCGGCTCGGCCGCCGCCCAGTAGCCGCGCGCCACGTAGCCGACGGCCACACCCAAGGCGAGCGCGGCCGCCAGCGCGACATAGCGCCGCCACGGCGCAGGCCGGCCGCGTGACACCGCGCCCGCGTCGAGGGAAAGACGGTGCGGTTCGTCGAGCACCGGGTCGAACAGGGCGTGCAGCAGTTCGTTTTGCTGCACCCAGGCGCGCACGCGCGCGGCATCGTCGGGGTGTTGCGCCAGATGCGCTTCGACCGCGCCGCGTTCGTCGGAAGACAGCGCGCCATCGACGTACGCGTGCAGCAACTCTTCGTTAAGCCTCGTCTGACCCATCACTTCACCCGCCGCAGGCCTGCGCGGCCCGCTGCGCCTTCGTCCAGCAACTGGCGCAGGCGATCGCGCCCGCGCGACAGCCGCGACATCACCGTGCCGATCGGCACCTGCAGCACCTGCGCCGCCTCGGCGTAGGTGAGCTGCTCCAGCCCCACCAGCAGCACGACCTGCCGTTGCTCGAGCGGCAACTGCGCGAGCGCGATACGCATGTCGCGCAACGCGGCGCCAGTCTCGGCGCTCGCTTCGGCGGCCGCGAGCTCGGGCGCTCCGTCCTCGAGCAGCGACTCCAGCGACGCCATCGGCCGCCCGCGCTTCACACCATTGACGAACACGTTGTGCATCACTGCGAACAACCACGCCCGCAGGTTGGTGTCCGGTCGCCACAGCGCGCGCTTGCTCCAGGCGCGCTCGAGCGTGTCCTGGGTGAGATCGTCGGCCGCTTCGCGCGAGCCCGTCAGGGCGCGCGCGTAACGGCGCAGGCGCGGGATCTGCGCCTGTAGCTGTTCGACCGTGAATCCGCCCGCAGCAGGCTTCATTCGCTTTTCCGCCCGCGACAACACGCCGCGCCGGACGATTATTCCGCAGCTCAAATCCGCTGCGGATCGACCTCGATCTGCCAGCGCACGCCACTCGGTCGAAGGGTGCGCAGTGCAGCGAGCCATTCGCCGAGCCAAGACTGCAGCTCCGGCCGGCGACTCGATTCGGACAGCAACTGCGCGCGGTGTACGCCGGCCAGTCGCGCCAAGGGCATCGGCACGGCATCGTAGAGCTTGACCGCGCGGTCGGCCGCGAGCCGGCGTCCGAGCGCGCGCGCCTGGCGCAGGAACTCGAGGGCCGATTCGAGCGCGCGCGCCTCGGCCGTCAGAAGCGCCTGGAACGTAAACGGCGGCATGCCGGCCGCTTTGCGGTCGGCCAACTCGTGTGCCGCAAACCGAGCGTAGTCGTGGCGGGCGAGGGCGGCGAACAGCGGATGATCGGGAAAGCGCGTCTGCACCAGCACGCGGCTCGGCTGGCCGGCGCGGCCGGCGCGGCCGGCCACCTGCATCAGGGTCGCGAACAGCCGCTCGGGCGCGCGAAAGTCGTGCGCGACCAGTTGCGCGTCGGCGTTCAGCACGCCAACCAGCGCGACACGGCGGAAGTCGTGGCCCTTGGCGATCATCTGCGTGCCGACCAGCACATCGACCTCGCCGGCGTGCACGGCGGCCAGACGTTCGCGCGCGGCGTGGCGTCGCTGCGTGGTATCGCGGTCGATGCGTTCGATGCGCGCGGCCGGAAGCAGCTCGCGCAGCGCTTCCTCCACCCGCTGCGTGCCGTGGCCGACGGCCGCGAGCGCCGGATTGCCGCAGGTCGGGCATGCGACGGGCACGCGCACTTGCCAGCCGCAGTGATGGCAGTGCAGGCGGCCATCGGTCTTGTGAAAGGCGGCGAAGGTCGCGCAGCGGCGGCACATCGACAACCAGCCGCACGCGTCGCAGGCGATGACCGGCGCGTAACCGCGCCGGTTGATGAACACCAGCGCCTGCTCGCCGCGCGCCACCGTCTCCAGCAGTGCGGCGCGCAGCGTCGGCGCCAATCCCATGACCGGTTTCTCGGCGCGTAGGTCGATGCATCGAACCTCGGGGGCCGGCCGCACGGCAGCGTGTCCCGCGCGGCGCGGTAACTCGAGCAACCGATAGCGCTGCGCGGCAGCTTGCCGCCAGGATTCGAGCGAGGGCGTGGCCGAGCCGAGCACGATCGGCACCCCGGCCAACTGTGCGCGCTTGACCGCGAGATCGCGCGCCGAATAGCGCACGCCGTCGCCCGCTTTGTAGGAGGGATCGTGCTCCTCATCGACGACGATCAGCGCCAGCCGCGGCAATGATGCGAACACCGCCATCCGCGTGCCGAGCACGATCGACGCGCGCCCTTCATGGGCGGCCAGCCAAGCGGCGGTGCGCTCGGCATCGGTCAGTCCACTGTGCAGGCTGACGACCGGCACGCCGGCGAAGCGCTCGCGCAGGCGCCGCTCGAACTGCGGCGTCAGGTTGATTTCGGGCACGAGCACGAGGATCTGGGCAGCGGGATCGGCCGCGAGCCGGCGCGCGATCGCCCGCAGGTAGACCTCGGTCTTTCCGCTTCCGGTGACGCCGAACAACAGAAACGGCTCGAAGGCGCGGGCGCGCGCGATCGCCGTCGCCGCCGCGCGCTGGTCTTCGTTTAGCGTCGGCGCCGACTCGCCGACTGATGGGGCGGCCGGCGCCGGACCGCGCGCCCTGGCGATGGCGCTGCCGAAGCGCGCGGTCGGTGGGCGCCGAAGCAGCGGCGGCAGCGCAGCCACCGCCACTTCACCCCAGCCGTGCTGGTAGTACCCGGCGGCAAAGCGCGTGAACGCAAGCCAGTGCTCGGACAGCGGCGCAATGTCTGAAAGCACGCACGCTAGCGGCTTGACTTTCTCCCGTTCGATCCTCGGTTCTGCGGCGGGGGCAACGGCGATTCCGACCGCACGGCGCCGGCCCAGCGGTACGACCACGCAGCGGCCGACGATCTCCGTCGCATTCGCCCCGGTGGCTGCGTAGACGAACGGCTGCAGGACCGGCAGATCGACGATGACTTCGACGAACGCGGGCCGCACTTAGCACCGATCGGAATAAAGCCGCATAAGGCTTTGATTTACGGCCCCGTCCACGGACCACTCGCCATGTGGACAACTTTGTGGAGAAGTGATCGGCGCGCGCTACCGCGGCCGAACCGAAACGTCAAGATCTGCCCGAGGCAAGGACAGCCCGTGCGCGCTGATCCATATAAATCAAAGAGTTCCGACGTGATCCGGGTCGTTTCGGAGGCGGCCTGTCCCGTAATCCGCACGGACCCTTGCGGAGCCGATGTTTGTGAATAAGTCAAGCGCCGCGTTCGCCCGACGCGAGATGTGAACCTAACTTTGCGCGCGTAGGCGGCGGCTGTAGTCGTGCACGGCATCGACCAGAACGGCCACGGCCTCGGGCGGAGTGTGCTGTGACAGCCCATGGCCGAGATTGAACACGTGGCCGGCCCACGTGCCGTCGGGGTTGCGGGGGTTGCCGAAGGTGTCGAGCAGGCGCGTAGCCTCGGCGCGCACGACGGCCTCGCCCCCGAAGAGGGCCATCGGATCGAGGTTGCCTTGCAGCGCACAACGCCCGCCGATCCGCGCACGCGCGGCGCCGAGATTCACGGTCCAGTCCAGACCGACGGCATCGCAACCGATCGCCGCGATTTCCTCCAGCCACGGGCCGCCGCCCTTGGTAAAGACGATCGAGGGCACTCGTTCGCCGTCGTGGCTGGGTGCCAGTCGCTGCACCACCTCGCGCATGTAGGCGAGCGAAAAGCGCTGGTAGGCGCCGTCGGCGAGAACCCCGCCCCACGTATCGAAGATCATGACCACCTGTGCGCCGGCCTCGATCTGCGCATTCAGATAGTCCGCCACGGCTTGCGCGTTGACCGCGAGGAGGCGATGCAACAGATCTGGGCGCGCGTACAGCATAGTCTTGATCGCGCGAAAGTCATCTGTGGCGCCGCCTTCGACCATGTAGCAGGCGAGCGTGAAGGGGCTGCCCGAGAAGCCGATCAACGGAATGCGCCCGGCGAGCGCACGACGGCTTTCGCGCACGGCATCCAGCACATACCCGAGGGAAAGCTGGGGATCGGGTGCGGCCAGGCGCGAGACATCGGCCTCGGTGCGCACGGGGCGTTCGAAGCGGGGCCCTTCGCCATCGGCGAAATACAGCCCCAAGCCCATCGCATCGGGCACGGTCAGGATGTCGGAGAAGAGGATCGCTGCGTCGAGGGGGTAACGCTCCACCGGCTGCAGCGTCACCTCGGTCGCCAGCGCCGGGGACTTGGCGAGCGCGAGGAAGCTTCCGGCACGGCGGCGCGTGGCGTTGTATTCGGGCAGGTAACGGCCGGCCTGACGCATCAGCCAGATCGGTGTGTACTCGGTCGGCTGGCGGGTCAAGGCGCGCAGAAGGGTGTCGTTGTGGGGTCTCACCGAAGGCGGCTCGATGGCTGCGGCGATTCTCGCACGCGGTCAGCGCACGGGGCGGCAAACGAAAAAGGGCAGGCCGACGGCCTGCCCTTTCTGGCGAGTTTCTCGCCGATTACTTCTTGGCTTCCTCTTTCTTTTCGTCCTTCTTGGCAGCGGGCTTGCCAGCGTCTTTCTTGGCTTCGGCCGCAGCCTTGGTGTCTTTCTTCTCGTCTTTCTTCTCCTGCGCGACGGCGGTGCCGGCGGCGAACAGGGCAGCGATCATGGCAGCAAGCAGTTTTTTCATCGGTGTTCCCGGAAACAGTTGGTTGATACAGGAGAAAGGACCGAAGCGTCGCGCTCGGTTGGCTCGATCACCCCGGCCCTGCGACGGCTAACGCGCCGCCGCCGCGTAGGTTGACACAACGGGCACAACTTGTAACGGCGCAGGCGCGTCAAACGCTTGAATCTGATGCGTTTTCGCCACTTGAGGCACCTAAAGGGTCCAGTCGACCCCTGCCAGCCAAGTCCGGCCCGGCGCTGGCTCGAAGAAGCGGCTGTTCCCCTCGTTCACGATCACGGATCCGGCGTACCTGCGATCGAACACGTTGTCCACGCGCGCGAACAACCGGGGCCTGGTGTTGCCGACCTCGAGCGTCCGCGCGATCGCCAGGTTCGCGACCGCGTAACCGGGCGCGCGATCCGAATTCAGATCGTTCACGTAGATCGTCGATTGGGCTCTAACCTCGACCGCGAGGTCGGCCCAGGGAGCGCGATATTTCGCTTCGGCATATGCGGTGCGCGCCGGGACCCCGGGCAGCTTGTTGCCCTTGGCCACCGGCACGGTCGGCGCCGTGCATGGCGGCGGACCGCAGGTCAGAAAATCCGTGTCGAAGCGGGCGTCGATCGCCGCCACACTCGCGGCCAGCGTGAGGCGGTCGTGCGCGCGCCAACGCAGCATGGCTTCGACACCTTCGCGCCGCGTGCGGGCTACGTTGGCGAAGGCCGAACGGCCGCCGACGTTGGTGGCGACGACGATGTCATCTTTGGTTTCGATGGCGAACAGCGCGAACGTCGTATTCAGGTTTGGCGTCCAGTCGTTCTTCACGCCGGCTTCCAGGTTGTTGCTCTTGGCGGCGCGCAGGGCCGTGTTGACGCCGGCGCTGCCGTCGGCGCGATAGGCGAGCTCCGTGAGCGTTGGCGTTTCGAAGCCGCGCCCGTAGGCTGCGTAAAGGCTCATCGCGGGGATCGGCTTGAACACGATGCCGGCGGTGGGGTTTACGGCGGAAAACGACCTCGCGCCGGAATCGTCACCGTTCGTGCCGACGATATAGCGGTCTTCCGATTTGAAGCGCACTTCCGAGGCGCGCACGCCCGCATGCAGGCGCCATCGTTCGCCGAGCCGCCATTCGGCCTGCGCGTACGGATCGACTGCGGTCACGCGGTTGGTTTCGTCGCGTCGCAGGTTGCCTTTGACGCCGAGCGTCGTGCCGACGAAGTTCTCGTAACCGCGCCGGTCTTCCTCCATCGCTTCGACGGCCAGCCCGAGATGCGCGGTCACCGCGCCTGCCTCGAAGCTGGCTCGCAGGTCGGCACCGCCGAACAGACGGTCGAAATCGATCACCCCGCCCGGGTGGTTCGGCGATGCCTGCGCAGCAACCGGTATCGCCTGAAACTGCGTCACGTCGCGCCGACCCAACCATGCGGTCGTCGTCAAGCGAACGCCGTCGGCGAGGGAGGAGCGGACCTCCGTGCCCGCGGTGACCTGCCGCGTCGATTTGCGCGTGTTGAATTGCAGTGCCACCGGAGAGGCCTGTTCGGGATTGGCGTCGAATTGCGCGCGCGTCAGACCGAGCGGGTCCTGCGCGTCCGGCATGTCGAGCGCATTCAACGAGATGCGCGCGGCGCCCAACGGTGACTCGAG
>JAKANT010000379.1 GCA_021823635.1 Pseudomonadota bacterium | reverse complement strand
AGCGCCATCGCTCGCTGCCGTTCCGCCTCGCGCGCCTGGCCGCGCGGCAGCCAGTGCGCGTGGCCGTACGCGGCGCGGGCGATGAAGTCGAGCAGCACCACATGCCGGCGCAGCACGCGCGCGCCAGGCAGCGCGGCGCAAAAAGTGGCGACGAACTCGCCCCAGTGTCCGCTTTCCCGCGTCAGCCCGCGCAGAAAGATCCACGGCGTCATGGGCCCCGATACCACAGCGCCATCGCTCGCTGCCGTTCCGCCTCGCGCGCCTGGCCGCGCGGCAGCCAGTGCGCGTGGCCGTACGCGGCGCGGGCGATGAAGTCGAGCAGCACCGCATGCCGGCGCAGCACGCGCCGCTGGCGATGATCGATCAGCGGATTGAACACCCCCAGGCGCGAAAAGAGCTGGCGCGGATTCTTCTTCACCCATAGCCACGAACCCATTTCCAGCGTCAGCGGCAGGAACACGCGCTGCGGATCGCGGCAGGCGCGCCCGTACAGCCAGTCCCACAGGTCGCCATGGGTCAGGTAATGGCGGCTCTGCGGCTCGAACACGTACGGATGGTTCGGGTGGGCGGCGTCGAAGATGCGCTTCAGCGCATGCACCTCGGCCAGATGCGGCAGCGGTCGCGCCGTGTGCGCGAACGGAAACCAGATGCGGTCGACCAGCCCGAACCCGGAGTGGCAGTCGATCGCCAGGCTGAATGGCTGCGCCAGCAGCTCGTCTTCGACCAGCCGGCACAACGCCGCGCTTTCCGCTTCCAGCGGCGCGCCGGCGGCGCCCCGATACCAGGGCAACGCGGCGCTGAAGCGCTGCCCGCCGACCAGAAACGGCACTCGCCCGGCGGCTTCGATCGGCGCGTTGCGCATCAGATCGACGCCGCGCGCGTTGGCGCGCGTGCCGCGCCACATGCCGGCCGGGTTGACCAGCGGCATGAACACCATGCGCATCGATTCGAGCTGGCGTCGCAGCAGCTCGTCCCACGGCAGCCGTGCGACCACGTTGCGCAGGTACTCGAGCACCACGTCGGTGCCGATGCGCTCCAGGCCGTGCACGCCGCCGAAGAACCCGACCGCGGGCGCTTCGGCGCAGGCGCTGCCGAGCACGACGGCCACCAGCGGAAAGCGGCGCGCGCCGCAGCCCGCTGCGCCGCCGTCTTGCGCATCGACTTCGCCCAGCACCCGCCATCGCGCGAGCGACCCGGCCGCGGCAAAGAGTCTTGCCAACTCCGCGAGCGCAGGCAGATCGCTTTCGGCGGCGTCCGCCGCCGGGTGACCGCGCGCGGGCTCGGCCGTCGGCGTCGGCATGGTGCGCGCTGGCCGCGTCACGCGCGCGACACGCCGGCGTCACCTCGCGCCGCTAGCGTAGCTCTCGATCGGGTAAAGGGAGGATGCGATGCGAGGCACCGTGCTGCGCCTGGCGACGGTCGCAAGTGCATTGCTGTGGGGCTTGATCGAGGTGGCAGCGCTGCTGCGCTCGCGCTGGACCGACCGCCGGCAGCGGCACGGGGCGCGCCTGCGCGCCTAGTCGGCACCGACCGGGGCGTGCGCCGCCAGAAGATCGAAATGGCGCGCATAGCGTGGATGCAGGCGGTCGAGCGCGAGCCAGATCAGGAAGTCGGCGCTGTTGAAGTCGGGGTCCCAAGCCGGCTCGCCGCACACGCGCGCGCCGAGGCGCAGGTAGCCCTTGATCAGCGGCGGCATCGCGGCGGCGGGCGCGCGTGTGATGCGATCGTGCGGAAAGGCCACGCGCGGGAATACGCGCAGTTCCGGATCGGTGAAATACGGGTGGAGTTCGTCGCGCAGGCGCGCCGCCTGGTGGCCGCCGTCGGCCAGCGTCACGCTGGCGCAGCCGATCAGGTGGCGATAACCGTTGCGCTTCATGTAGCGGGCCAGGCCAGCCCACAGCAGCAAAATGGCGCCGCCGCTGCGGTAATCGCGATGCACGCACGAGCGGCCCACCTCGATTGCGCTGTCTCGCAGGTGGGCGAGCCGCGACAGGTCGAACTCGCCTTCCGAATACAGGCGGCCGAGCGCGCGCGCACGATGCGGCGGCAGGATTCGATAGGTGCCGACTGCGCGAAGCGTATCGGCGTCGCGCACGATCAAATGGTCGCACCAGTCGTCGAATTCGTCGCCCTCCAGCCCGCGCTCGGCGTCGCCGACCGCCGCCCCCATCTCCTCGACGAACACCTTGAAGCGCAGACGCTGCGCGTCCTCGATGTCCGCGGCGGTACGCGCCAGCGTCAGCAGCAGGCGCGCTTCGGAGGGGGCCGCGGTCTCGGCGGCGATCGATTCGATTCGGTGCACTTGGTTGTCCGGTTGGTACGTCGATGACACCTGGGACGTTATGAATCCGGCGTTGCAACGCGATGACCCGGGCGTGACCATCCGGTTACGGTGACGCGCCCGCCCGTAGCACGCTCGTCATGCCGGCGATCTAGAGTTGCGCCAGCCGGCGGCTACCTTGGTGACCGACGGCAGAAGGGGAAAGCGCATGTGGATCGCCGAATCAGCCTCTGACGACCTGAAAGGGCTGACCGAAATGCAGCGGGTCGGCGCACGTTCGTGGCTTCAGTGTTCGCAAGCCATGGTCGGCGCTGTGCAACGCCTGGCCGAATTGAATCTGGCCGCAACCCGCGCGGTGCTCGACGAATCGAAAAGCCTGGCTGAGGACCTTCTACAGGCGAGGGATCTCTCGGCCATGGTGCACGTAGGATCTCGGGCATCGCAGCCCGCCGTGCCGCGGCTGACGAGCTATGCCCGGCACTGGTACGGCATCGCCGGCGACGCCACGGCGGCGGTGGCGGAACTGGTCGATAGGCAAATGAGCGCGGTGCGGCGCTTGCGCGACGAGCTCTTGGGACGAATGCAAGACACGATGCCGGCGGCGGTCGCGCCGACGCTCGTCGTGCTCAAAGAAGCGCTGCTCTGGTC
>JAKANT010000378.1 GCA_021823635.1 Pseudomonadota bacterium | reverse complement strand
TCCGATCTGTGCTCGGGCGCCACACGGTCGGCGAGCGCGGCCGCCTCCGCCAGGTCGCGCGTGCGGATCAGGGCGCCGCGGCGCGCGAGCGAGGCGGCGATGATGTCGCGCCGCGGCTGATCGGGCAGCAGCCGCTCGATCGCCGCCGCCACGGCGTCGATCAGCCCCTGCTCCGGCGTCAGCAGCAGCGCCTGCGCCAGCTCGTCATGCTCGGCCTGCGAGAACAGGTCCATCGCGATCCAGTCGGCATCGGCGCTGCCGTCGGCGATCACCAGGATCTCGGTCGGGCCGGCGACCATGTCGATGCCGACGGTGCCGAACACACGCCGTTTGGCGCTCGCGACGTACGCGTTGCCGGGACCGACGATCTTGTCCACCGGCGCGATCGTCTGCGTGCCGTACGCGAGCGCGCCGATCGCCTGCGCGCCACCCACCGCGAACGCCCGCGTCACGCCGCCGACGTGCGCCGCCGCCAGCACCAGCGCATTGCGCACGCCGTGCGGGGTCGGCACCGTCATCACCAGTTCGCGCACGCCGGCCACGCGCGCCGGAATCGCGTTCATCAGCACGGTGGACGGGTAAGCGGCCTTGCCGCCGGGCACGTACAGGCCCACACGGTCGAGCGCGGTGATGCGCTGGCCCGTCACGTTACCGTCGGCATCGCGATCCATCCATTCGGTCGCGCGCAGAAGCTCGAACTGCCGCTCGTGGAAAGTGCGGATGCGGTCGGCCGCCGCCGCCAGCGCCTGCCGGTCCTCGGCCGGCAGCGACTCGAACGCGGCGCGCATGTCGGCGGCTGGGATTTCGAGCGCGGCCACGCTCGCGGCATCGACGAAATCGAAGCGGTGTGTGTATTCGAGCAGGGCGGCGTCGCCGCGCTCGCGCACGTCGAGCAGCACGTCCTCGACCGTGCGTTCGATCGCCGCATCGGTGGCCGGCTCCAGCGCCAGCAACTGCGCGAACGCGCGCTCGAAATCGTCCGCGCGCGTGTCCAACCGGCGGATCGCGTTCATGCCGCTACCACCGCCGCCAGTTCGTCGATCAGCGGCATGATCTCGGTGCGCTTGGTCTTCAGCGCCGCGGCGTTGGCGATCAGCCGCGCCGAGATCGGCGCGATCGTTTCCACCTCCACCAAGCGGTTGGCGCGCAACGTGCTGCCGGTGGACACCAGATCGACGATCGCATCGGCCAGTCCCGCCAGCGGCGCCAGTTCCATCGAGCCGTACAGCTTGATCAGATCGACGTGCACACCCTTGGTCGCGAAGAACTCGCGCGCGCTGGCCACGTACTTGGTCGCCACGCGCAGGCGAGCGCCGCGCCGCACGGCGTTGGCGTAATCGAAACCTTCCGGCACCGCCACGCACAGGCGGCAGCGCGCGATGCCCAGGTCGAGCGGCTGCGCCAGAGCGGCCTCACCCCACTGCGCCGCGTGTTCCAGCAACACGTCCTTGCCGGCCACACCGAGATCGGCGGCGCCGTACTGCACATAGGTCGGCACGTCGGTGGCGCGCACGACGACGATGCGCAGGTTCGGCGCCGACGTTTCGATGATCAGCCTGCGCGACGTCTCCGGGTCTTCGGCCGGCGTGATGCCGGCGCGCGCCAGCAGCGGCGCGGTTTCCTCGAAGATCCTTCCTTTCGACAACGCCAGCGTGATCATCGGCTTCACTTCACGCGCTCGATGCGCGCGCCCAGGGCCGCCAGACGGCTTTCCATCCTTTCGTAGCCGCGGTCCAGATGGTAAATGCGATCGACGACGGTTTCGCCCTCGGCCACGAGGGCGGCGATCACCAGGCTGGCCGAGGCGCGCAGATCGGTCGCCATCACGCGCGCCCCCGACAGCGCCGGCACCCCGGTCACCACGGCGGTGGCACCTTCGATGTCGATGCGCGCGCCCAGCCGCTGCAGTTCGACCGCGTGCATGAAGCGGTTCTCGAAGATCGTCTCGGTGATGCGCGCGGTGCCGCTGGCCACGCAGTCCAGCGCCATTAGCTGCGCCTGCATGTCGGTCGGAAACGCCGGATACGGCGCGGTGCGCAGGCTGACCGCGCGCGGCCGGCCGGCGGCGCGCACGCGGATCGAATCGCCCGCGACGTCGATCGCCGCGCCCGCTTCGCGCAGCTTGTCGATCACCGCGTCCAATGTCGCCGGCGCCGCCGCGGTCAGGCGCACGTCGGCGCGGCCGCACAGGCCGCTCGCCACGGCGGCGGCGAGAAAGGTGCCGGTCTCGATGCGATCCGGCAGCACGCAATGCTCGGCGCCGTGCAGCCGGGCGACACCTTCGACCACGATGCGGTCGGTGCCCGCACCCCGGATGCGCGCGCCCATTTTGTTCAGGCACTCGGCGAGGTCGACCACTTCCGGTTCGCGCGCCGCGTTCTCGATCACCGTTTCACCGTCCGCGAGCGTGGCCGCCATCATCAGGTTCTCGGTGCCGGTGACGGTGACCATGTCGGTCACGATGCGCGCGCCGCGCAGCCGCGCCGCTTCGGCCACGATGTAACCGTGCTCGATGCGGATCGTCGCGCCCATCTGCGCCAGGCCCTTGATGTGCTGATCGACGGGCCGGGCGCCGATCGCGCAGCCGCCCGGCAGCGACACGCGCGCGACTCCGCAGCGGGCGAGCAGCGGCCCCAGCACCAGGATGGCGGCGCGCATCGTCTTCACCAGCTCGTACGGCGCTTCGGTCGCGGTCAGCTGCGCCGCGCGCATGGCGCAGCGCTCGCCGCTGCGCTCGATCGCCACCCCCATGCCGCGCAGCAGCTTGGCCATCGTCGCGATGTCGGCCAGCTGCGGCACGTTCGTCAGCACCAGTTCGTCGGCGGTCAACAGCGACGCCGCCATGATCGGCAGCGCCGCGTTCTTGGCACCGGCCACCGCGATCTCCCCGATCAGCGGCCGACCGCCCTCGATCCTCAGCTTGTCCATGCGGCAGA
>JAKANT010000377.1 GCA_021823635.1 Pseudomonadota bacterium | reverse complement strand
GTAAACGGCTCGCCCCATGCGCGTCATCAGCCGCATGTTGACCACGACATACGGGCTGTCGGTCAGCTCCACGCCGATCTGCGCGATGCGCGATCCGAGCGGGCCCATCGAAAACGGGATCACGTACATCGTCCGGCCACGCATGCAACCGGCGAACAGCGGCTGCAGCGTGCGCCGCATCTCGGCCGGGGCCATCCAGTTGTTGGTCGGGCCGGCCTCCGCCGGGTCGTCGGTACAGACGAAGGTTCGGTCCTCGACACGCGCCACGTCGCTCGGATCCGACCAGGCGAGATAAGAGTTCGGCCGCTTGGCGGGATTCAGCCGCCGCAGCGTGCCGCCACGGACCATCTCCTCGCACAGGCGGTCGTATTCCTGTTGGGAGCCGTCGGCCCATACGATGCGGTCCGGCTGCGTCAGGCGCGCGATGTCCGCAACCCAGGAAATCAACTTGCGATGCTTGACGTACGGCGGGACGTTCATGCCCGGCGCGGACAAAACGGCACTCATCGAATCATTCTCCGCGCGGCCTTGCCATCGCGGCCGCGTCCGTGCGGTTGGTCGCGCAGCTCGTGGCTGCGTGCGTCGGGACTGTCGCGGTCCGGGGTCTGTCCGCGCCGGCGCAGGAAAGGCCGCCGAGTCTACCGTGTGCGGGCCATCCTGCCCATAGGCCGCGCCAGGCCGCCCGGCATCGGAAACGAGATCGCACGAATTCGCCGCAATTGTCCGCGCTTCTTGCGCGCTTGCCGCAGGACGGGCACAGTCGATGCATGCGCGTCGCGATCCTCGATGACTACCAGGACGTCGTCCGCCATTTGGACTGCTTCGCAAGCTTGCGGGGGCACGAAGTCAAGGTCTTCAACCATCCGGCGCGGGGTGTCGTCCAGCTTGCCGCTCGCCTTGCCGCGTTCGATGCCATCGTGCTCACCCGTGAGCGCACGCGCGTCGGACGCGATCTGCTCGCCCGCCTGCCGCGCCTACGCCTGATTTGCCAGACCGGCAAGGTCGGCCCCCACCTCGACTTGGACGCCTGTACGCGGCAGGGTGTGGTCGTGACCGAATCTTCCGGCTATCCGCAGGCGACGGCCGAGTTCACCTGGCTGCTGATACTAGCGGCCTTGCGGCGACTGCCTGCTTACATGGCCAACCTCTACGCGGGGCAGTGGCAACGCAGCCTGCCGTCGCGCGCCGATTGGCCACTGGCGGGGTTCGGCGAATCGCTGGCCGGAAAGACGCTCGGAATCTGGGGTTACGGCCGCATCGGGCGGCTCGTCGCCGGCTTTGGCCGCGCCTTCGGCATGCGCGTTCTGGTGCATGGCCGCGACGCATCTTTGGCGGCGGCCGCTGCCGACGCTCACGCACCGATGGCGGACCGCGCCGAGTTCTTCGGCACGTGCGACGTGCTCACGCTGCATCTGCGGCTGGTCGATGCCACGCGCGGCTGCATCACCGCGGCGGATCTCGCGCGCATGAAACCCACCGCGCTGCTTGTCAACACCAGCCGCGCCGAGTTGATCGCCCCCGGCGCGTTGGCCGCGGCGCTGCGCGCGGGGCGCCCCGGCCTGGCCGCCGTCGATGTGTTCGAGCGCGAGCCGCCGCATGACGAGCCGCTCTTGACGCTACCGAACGCGATCTGCACGCCCCACCTGGGCTTCACCGAGAGGCAGTCCTACGAGCGGCTTTTCGGGGGCGCCTTCGAAAGCCTTAACGCATTCGCCCGCGGCGCGCCGGTCGCCGTCGCCAATCCCGAAGCGCTGGCCGCCGTCCGATGATGCCGCGCGCTGCGCTGTGGGCGCTGATGTTCGGCAACCTGGCCATCGGCACCGGCGTGATGATCGTCGCCGGCGTGCTCAACGAATTGGCGGCCGATCTGCGCATCGCGCCGCCGCTGGCCGGCCAACTGATTTCGGCGGCCGCGATCGTGATGGCCGTCGGTGCGCCGGTGGCGGCGGCGACCACCTCGCGCCTGGACCGCCGCAAGCTGCTCGTGCTGTCGCTTGCATGGTACGCGGCCGGGCTGTTCGCTTCCGCGCTGGCGAACGGTTTTTCGCAACTGCTGTTCGTGCGTCTGCTGACCGTCGTGTCTGCGGCGATCTTCACACCGCAGGCCGCCGCCACCGCGGCGCTGCTGGCTCCGCCCGACGGGCGCGGCCGCGCGATGGCGTTCACCTTTCTCGGCTGGTCGATCGCCTCGGTACTCGGCGTACCGGCGGGCGCGGCGCTTGCCGGCGCGTTCGGCTGGCGCGCCGCCTTCGCTGCCGGTGCCGCCCTGGCGGCGGGCGCGGCCCTCGCCGTCGCGCTCACGCTGCCACCCGGATTGCGGGTGGCGCCACTGTCGCTGCGCTCCTGGGCCGACGTGGCCCGTCACCCGCTGCTGCCGCGCGTGCTCGCCGTGACGGTGATCATGGCATCCGGGCAGTTCGCGGTGTTCGCCTTCATCGCGCCGTACCTGCTGTGGTTGATCGGTGCGGACGCCAACGGGCGGGCGCTGGCGCTGGCGTGGATCGGCGCCTTCGGGCTGATCGGCAACCTCGCGGTGGCACGCTTCATCGACCGACTGGGCTCCGACCGCGCCGCACACCTGACGCTGGCCGCGATGCTGGCGGGCATCACGCTGATGCCCGCCGGTCATGCCTCGGTCGCGCTCGCCGCGGTAGCGATGACCGCCTGGGGCCTCGGCATCTTCGGCTCCAACTCCGCGCAACAGGTGCGACTGGCCGAGATCGCGCCCCCGCTCGCCTCGGCCTCGATCGCCCTGAACACGTCGGCGATCTACCTCGGACAGGCAATCGGCACCGCCGGGGGCGGCCTCGTCTACGCGCACGCCGGCGTCGGTTGGCTGTCATGGTTCGGTACGGCGCTCGTGGCCGCCGCCATCGCGATCTCGGTCTGCGTGGCCCGACGCCGCAAAAAACTCGGGCCGGTTTAACCGGCCCGATCGTGGTCGC
>JAKANT010000376.1 GCA_021823635.1 Pseudomonadota bacterium | reverse complement strand
CTGGCGCAGCACGCCATCGATGCGATAGCGCACGCGAACGAACGTAGGCTCCGGTTCGAAGTGGATGTCCGACGCACCAGCCAGCACCGCGTCGGCAAGCAGCGCGTCGACCAGGCGCACGATCGGATGTTCATAGCCTGCGCCGGCGGCAAGCGCTGCGGCGTCGGTCGCTCCGCCCTCCAGCTCCTGCAGGATCGCCTCGATCGTCAGCGCGCGCCCGTAAAAGGTCTCGATCGCCTGCGTGATGTCCGGGACCGAAGCGAGCCGCCATTGCACGCTGGCTCGCCCCGTAAGGTGCGAGCGCACGGCATCCATCGCCACGATGTCGTTGGAATCGGCCAGCGCCACCTGAAGGCGGTGCGCTGCGGCGTCGTACGCGATCGGAAACACGCGATGTCGACGCGCCAGCTCCTTCGGCAACAGCGCCAGCGCCTGCGGGTCAGGCGCCAGCTGCGCGAGCGACACCCCTTCCACTCCCAGCTGCTCGGCCAGCACCTCGCGCAGCGCCTCTTCCTGCACGAAGCCGAGCGCCACCAGCACTTCGCCCAGCGGGCGGCCGCGCTGTCGTTGTTCGATCAGCGCAATGCGCAATTGGTCCGGGCTAATCAAGCCGCGCTCGATCAGCCGCTCGCCGAGCCGGGGTTTGACGTTGCCGCCGTCCATCGTTTACTGCCCCACCGCAGCCAGTTGCGCGGCGCGTGTGCGCGCCACCGACGGATCGAATCCGGTAACCGGTGCGCGCTCGGCAAGCGCAGCGGCGCGCTCGTACAGCGCCCGGGCGCGCGCCGCATCGCCGAGCCGATCCCAGGTGACCGCGAGGTTGAACGCGTAGTCGGCACGCTGCGGAGCCAGCGCCAGCGCCGCTTCGAATGCAACGCGCGCTTCGCTATGGCGTCCCTCGGCGGCCAGCAGACGGCCGAGCGCAGCGTGCAAACTGTAGGCCTCGGGCCGGCGCGCGATCGCCGCGCGCAGTACGCTGGCTTGTGTCGCGGGATCGGCCGCGCCGGTCAGTTCCGCCAACGCGGCCAGTGCGTCGGCATTGTCCGGATCGACCTGAAGCACGCGTCGGTAGGCGGCGATTGCGCGCGCCGGCTCGCCTCGTCCCTCGGCGGCGGCGGCCAACCCCAGCAGCGCGTCGGGGTGGTTGGGCTGCGACGCGAGCACGCTTTCATAAAGGCGATAGGCCTCTTCGTAGCGACCCGCATGCAGCGCGCGGTAGGCCTGTTCCAGCACTGGCGGCTCTCCGCGCGCGACAATTTTGTCGGCGGCGGGCGGCGGACTTGGACTCGGCGCAGCCCCGGCCGACGCTTGCGCCTGCGCGGGCGGCGGCGTCGCGGTGTGCGCCAGTGCGCGAGCCGCGCGCGGCCGCTTGGGCGCCGAGGCCGCTTCTTGCGAGCGTGCCGCCTCGGGAGCGCTCGCCGCTGATTGCTGCGCGGCCGGTGCCGTAGGCTTTATGTTTTCGGCCGCCGCGGGCGCGGCGATCGGTTCGGGCATAGCCTGGGCCGCAGGCGCAGCCGGCGCCCGTTGCAGCGACGACAGCCACCACCACGCGCCCGCCAGCGCGGCCAGCAGCGCCGCAGCCAAGCCGGCGCCCACGTATGCAGCACGCGCCGGCCGTCGCGCAGTCACCGCCGCTTGCAGCGGCGGCACCATGGTTTCCGCCGCCGGCGTATGCGCGGCCCGCGCGCTCTCGGCCTGTCGCAGCGCTTCGATCAGGACGCTCATTGCACGCCTCCCTTGGCACGCGCCGGCGCAGGCTCCGCGAAGAAGTCTTGACCCGGCAACGCGCCAGCCATGCTGCGGAAATCGCCTGCCAAGCTGGCGTCGCGCACGATGGTCGGCCGCAGAAAGATCACCAACTCGCTCTTGCTGGCGCGCCGGTTCTTGTACTTGAACAACTCGCCCAACGCCGGCACGTCGGCTGCCCCCGGGACGGCATCCTCGCCGCGCTCGACGGTGTCGCGCATCAGACCGCCCAGCACCGCAATCTCGCCGTCACGCACGCGCAGAATCGATTCCATCTCGCGCGTTTGAATCTGAGGGATACGCGAGCGCACCTCGGGTACGTTGGCGCCGCCCTGGCGCATCAGTGCCAGCGTCACCACGACGCCCGGATCATCGACATAACCAATCAGGCGCGAGATGGTCGGGCGCAGGTTCAGGATGATTTCGTCGTCCTCGCCGATTTGCGGCGTGACGTTCATCAGGAAGCCGACCGGCACCGTGTTCGGCGTCGAGCTGACTGTCAGCGTGGCAGCGCTGCTGGCGGTGGCCGGCGCGTAGTTGGCGCTTAGCGTGAAGTACACGAAGTTGTCCACGACCTTGATCAGCGCTGTCTGGTTGTTCAACGCGCTGATCTTCGGGCTGGACAGCACGCGCGTGCGGCCAAACGATTCCAGCAATTGAATCGCTGCCGTCACGTTGGTGCTGCCCCACGAGCGCGCAAACGACAGCACGCCGAGCGCGGGCACCACACCCGAGGCCGGCGTGCCGCCCGGCAGCACGTCGGTCGTTCCCGACGGCACTTGTTTGAAGCTGAAGGTGGAGTTTCTGCTGCGCAGAACGTCCCAGCGGATACCCTGCTGGTACTCGTCGGACAGGTCGACTTCGACGATGGTCGCCTCGATCAAAACCTGACGGCGAGCGGCGGCGAGCAGGCGGTCGATGAACTCCTGTACGCGTGCGTGCTGACGGGCGGTGGCACGCACGGCGATCGTGCCGGTTTCAGGGTGCGGGATCACGGACGCCGCCTCGCGGTACAGGCTGCGCCGCGGCGCACTTGGCGCCGGTGCCGCTGTGCTGGACGGGGCCGCGCGCGCGCCGGCGGCGGCGGGTTTGGCCGTCACTGGCGGCGCTTCGCCGTCTATCGCGTCGGCCGGCAGCACTTTGTCCGTTTCGCGCAGCAGCGCCTGAATCGCTTCGATCAGCGAAGCCCAGAAGCGGTTGTTCGACACGTTGG
>JAKANT010000375.1 GCA_021823635.1 Pseudomonadota bacterium | reverse complement strand
CATGCCGCCCCAGAACTGCAGGCAGGCATCCGGCACCTCGCGCGACAGCCGGCCTGCCTTCAGCTTGGCCATCGAAGCCAGTTCCGTCACGTCTTCGCCGGCGACGTACTTCTCCACCGCGCGGTAGGTGAGCGCGCGCAGGCATTCGACCTCGGTCTTCAGCTCGGCCAGGCGGAAATGGATCGCCTGCCGCTCGATCAGCGGCGCGCCGAACGCGTGCCGCTGGCGCAGGTACTCGATGGTGTCGTCGATGTTGCGCATCAGGCTTTCGATGGAGGAGGCCGCCGCCCACAGCCGCTCCTCCTGGAACTGCAGCATCTGGTAGGTGAAGCCCATGCCTTCCTCGCCGATGCGGTAGCGCTGCGGCACGCGCACGTCCTCGAAGAAGATCTGCGCGGTATCCGAGGCCATCATGCCGATCTTGCGGATCTTCTTGGCGACCGTCACGCCCTTGGTCTTCATCGGCAGGCAGATCAGCGTCTTGTTCTTGTGCGGCGGACCGTCGGAGGTGTTGGCGAGCAGGCACATCCAGTCGGCCTGCGTGCCGGAGGTGGTCCACATCTTGCCGCCGTTGATCACGTAATCGCCGCCGTCCTTGCGCGCGGTGGTCTTGATCGCGGCCACGTCGGAGCCGCCACCGACTTCGCTCACACCCAGGCAGGCGACGTATTCGCCGGCGATCGAAGGGGCGAGGAACTCGCGCCGCAGCTCGTCGGAGCCGAAGCGCGCCAGCGCTGGAGTGGCCATGTCGGTCTGCAGCCCGATCGCCATCGGGATCGCGCCGCATTTGATGTGGCCCAGCGTTTCGGCCATCACCATCGCGTACGACCAGTCGAGCCCGCTGCCGCCGTACTCGACTGGCTTGGTCAGTCCCAGGAAGCCGAGCTTGCCCATCTTGCGAAACAGCTCGTGCGCCGGGAAGATCTCGGCCGCCTCCCATTCGTCTACGTACGGGTTGATCTCCTGGTCGATGAAGCGGCGCAGGTTGCGCCGCAGCTCTTCGTGCTCGTGCGTCAGTTTCATCCGCTCCTCCTTGCAATCGCTACGGCCGCGCGATGCCGAACTGCACCGGCTGCACGCGGCGGCGCGCCGCTTCCTCGCACACCGACAGCGTCAGCATCAGCACCGCGCGCGTGTCGCGCGGGTCGATCACCCCGTCGTCCAGCAGCAGCCCCGAGGTGTAGAAGGCCGAGGTCTGCCGCTCGAAGGTCTCGACGATCTTCGCTTTCATCGCGTCCAGCATCGCCGCCGGCGGTTCGGCGCCGCGCCGGCGCGCGCCTTCTTCGGCCACGATCGCCATCGTGTTGGCCGCCTGCTCGGCGCCCATCACCGCCGTCTTGGCGTTCGGCCACGAAAACACGAAGCGCGGACCGAAGCTGCGCCCGCACATGCCGTAGTTGCCGGCGCCATAGGAGGCGCCGCAGTGCACCGTGATCTGCGGCACCGACGCGTTCGATACCGCCTGGATCATCTTCGAGCCGTGCTTGATCATGCCGTCGCGCTCGCTTTGCCGGCCGACGATGTAGCCGGTGGTGTTCTGCAGGTACACGATCGGCAGCCCCATCGCGCAGCAGTGCTGGATGAAGTGCGTGGCCTTGGTCGCGCCGGCCGGATCGATCGGGCCGTTGTTGGTGACGAAGCCCACGCGCAGGCCGCCGATCGCGCCGTGTCCGCACACGGTGGCCGGGCCGTAATCGGGCTTGAAGTCGAGGAAGTCGGAGCCGTCGGCGATGCGCGCGATCACCTCGCGCATATCCACGGGCTTCTTCAGGTCGGACGGCATCACGCCCAGCAGCTCGTCGGCCGCGTAGGCGGGCGCCGCGCCGCCCGGCAGCGGCAGGTTCTGCTCGGCCCAGCGCAGGCGCGCCATGTGCGCGCGCGCCAGCCCGATCGCCTGCGCGTCGTCCTCAGCCAGGTACTCGCAGGTGCCGGACGTGGTGGCGTGCATGTCGGCGCCGCCCAGTTCTTCGTCGGTGGCGATCTCGCCGGTGGCCGCGCGCAACAGGGGCGGGCCGGCGAGAAAGGCCTTGGCGCGGCCGCGCACCATCACCACCACGTCCGCCAGCCCCGTCATGTAGGCGCCGCCGGCGGTGCTCGAGCCGTGCACGACCGCCAGCACCGGCAGGCCCGCCGCTGACAGGCGCGCCAGGTAGTAAAAGCCCTTGCCGCCGCGGATGAAGTGCTCGACGCGGTAATTGAGCAGGTTGGCGCCGGCCGATTCCACCAGGTGGATGAACGGCAGCCGGTTTTCGAGCGCGATTTCCTGCGCGCGCTGGAACTTTTCCAACCCCATCGGCTGCAGCGCGCCGGCGTCGATGCCGGCGTCGTCGGCCACCACCAGGCAGCGGCAGCCGGCCACGTAACCGATGCCGGCGATCGTGCCGCCGCCCGGTACCGTCTTCTCCGGCGCGCGCGCCGCTTCGTCCTCGTCCTGGCACCAGCCGGCCAGCGTCGACAGCTCCAGCCACGGCGCGCCCGGATCGAGCAGCAGCTCGACGCGCTCGCGCGGCAGCAGCTGCCCGCGCTTGGCGAAGCGCGGGCCGGCCTGCGCCGAACGCGCGCGCGTGCGTGCCTCGGTCGCGCGCAGTTGCGCGAGCAGTGCCAGCATGTGCGCGCGGTTGGCGGCGAAGGATTCCGAGGCCGGGTCGAGTCGGGATTCGATCTTCGGCATGGCGACGTCGAGGGGACCGGCGCGGCGGGTGCGGGTGTTGCGTCTTTTCAACCAAGCAATTGCTTGGTCAGTTTGCGGGATCGACTATAGTCCGTCAACCACAGTCGGAGGTCGAACATGGCCGAAGCGATGATCTTCGAGGCGCTGCGCACGCCGCGCGGCAAGGGCAAGCGCGACGGATCGCTGTACGAGGTCAAACCGGTGGCGCTGCTGGCGGGCCTGCTGCGCGATTTGGCGCGGCGTTGCGATCTGGATACCGAACAGGTGGACGACGTCGTGATGGGCTGCGTCACTCCGGTCGG
>JAKANT010000374.1 GCA_021823635.1 Pseudomonadota bacterium | reverse complement strand
CGTGCCTGTGTCGTCGCCGAGCAGCTTGACCTGCTCGCGTGCGATCTGCGTCCAGCCGCCGTCGTTGCCGACCACGGCGATCACCGGGATGCGATGGCGCACGAAGGTGTCGAACTCGGCCAGACTCCAGCCGCAGGCGCCGTCGCCGAACACGATCCAGAGCTCGCGCTGCGGCCAGACCGCGGCTGCACCGAGCGCGAAGCCAGCGCCTACGCCGAGGGTGCCGAAGGCGCCGGGATCGAGCCAGGTGAGCGGCGCGCGCGGGCGCAACACGTAGCTCGCGGTGGCGACGAAGTCGCCGCCGTCGGCGACGAACAGCGCGTCGGGGCCGGCGATCCGCTCAACCGCCTGCAGCAGCGCGAGCGGATTGACGAACTGGCCGCAGGCCTGGGCCTCGCGCGCGATCTGCGCTTCGCGCTCGGCGTCGCGCGCGCGCAGCGCGGCGATCCACGCCTGCCGGTGCGCCGCCGGCGGCACGCGTTGCGCCAGCTCTTCGATGAAAAGGGACGCATCGCCGATCGCCGCAACGTCCGGCCGGCGATTCAGCCGCGCGTCGCGGCCGCTGCGATTGGCGGCGATCAGTGTGGCCGCGCGGCGGATGTGGCGGCCGTAGTCGAGGCGGAAATCGCACGGCACGCCGGCCAGCAGCACGCAGTCCGCTTCGCGCAGCGCCTCGCGCCGTCGGTGCCGCAGTTGCAGCGGATGGTCGCGCCCGAGCAGTCCGCGCGCCATGCCGGACAGATACACCGGAAGGCCCAGGCGGCCGATCGCCTCCGCCAGCGGTTGCACGGCGGCTGCCCGCGCTACCGCCTGGCTGCCGATTACCGCCAGCGGGCGCTCGGCGCGTGCCAGCGCGGCCGCCGCCCGGCGCAGCACGCCTTCGGACGCGCGCGGCACCGCCGCCTCGCGCACTTCGAGCGCACCGCCACCGGCCGCGAACAGGCGTTCGACGTGGCGCGTCAGGTACCAGCGCAGCAGACGGTCGCCAAGCGCGGTGCCCTTGCCGGCCGCGTCCGCATACCAGCGACGGATCAGCGCCTCGTCGTACAACAGGTCGACCGCGCATTCGACGAACACCGGTCCCGGAACACCGGAGCCTGCCGCGGCGAACGCCTCGCCCACCGCGCTTGCCAGCTCGCGCACGCGCCGCACGCGGATGAAGCGCTTGACGTGCGGCGCGACCAACGCGCGCTGGTCGATGTCCTGCAGCGCGCCGCGGCCCTGCAACGCGGTGGGCGCCGCGCCGCCGAGCACGACGACCGGCGACTGCGCCAGTTGCGCGTTCTTCAGCGCTGTGATCGAGTTCGTGATGCCGGGCCCCGCGGTGAGCGCGGCCACCGCGGGGCGGCCCGACAGCCGCGCGCTGGCGTCGGCGGCGAACACCGCCGTGGCCTCGTCGCGCACGTCGAGGACACGGATGCCGCGCGCGCGCGCCGCGACCAGGATCGGCGCGATATGCCCGCCGCACAGCGTGAACAAATGCGTGACGCCATGTGCGGCGAGCGCCTCGGCGATGCGATCGCCGCCGTGGCACGGGCGGTCGGGGCTCACGACGCTCGAATCAGCGCCCGCGCTGAGCGATCACCCACAGCAGCAGGAAGCAGCCGACCGTGACGACGGCCGCACCGGCCGTCAGCATTGTGACGGTGGCGTAGCCGCCGAGCGTGTAGTGGCCGGCCAGCCGTGCCACCACGGCCACCGCCATCAGCAGCATTCCCAGTACGCCGGCCGCCTGGCCGGCGCGAAGCAGCAGCGCGTCCATCGAGCGTCCTCCTCTCCCCGAGCCGGGCGCAGTGTAGGGCGCGCCGTGGCAGGCGTCATGCGCACGACGCGCGAGCTACAGGTGGTCGGCGAGCGAAACGCCGAGCCCGACCGTGTTCTGTCGCACGTTGTAGTCGATCAGGCTCTCGCCGTAGCCCGAGAACAGTTGCAGGTAGCCGCGCACGCGCCGCTGCAGCGGAAAGTTCCACGCCAGTGTCAGCGCGCCCTTGGCGCTGGCCGGGTTGTAGCGGCCCGCGAGCGACAACGTGTGGTCCCGGTAGCGATACACGCCCACCACGTCGCCATAGCCCAGGTAACGCGTGATGTCCGGGTTGTCGTCCTTCGCAGCCGCCTCGGGCAGCCGCAGCCAGGCACGCACGATCAGACCGAAGTCGCCCCGCTCCGCGCCCGCCATCGCGATCACGCGGTTCCAACTGCGCGACAGCGGCTCCGCGCGGCCGTTGCTCTGATGGTTGAGGCCGAAGCCCGCCAGCCGCCAGCGCCAGCCGAGGACCTCGCGGTCCGGATAGAAGGCGAGGATCGCTTCCGGCTCGTAGTTGGTCTCACGAAACGGACGCGACACGCGCGGGTTGTACACCTGCCACTGGCTTTGCTGCGTATAGCCCGCCCACAGCGTCGCCGGCGGCAGCCCTTCGGCGATGCGGCCGAAGTCGGCCAGCTTGACCTTGAAGCTGAGCTGGAACTTGCTTTCGGTCGCCTGCACGTCGAGCGGCTCGGCGAGCGCCGGCTTGGAGGGCGAGGCGGGCAGCCTGTTGGGCGCGTCCGAGTAGCGCGCCAGCAGCAGGTAACTCGGCTTGTGCGCGCGCAGGTCGAAGCGGCTGTCGCGGCCGGAAATGCCGATGCTCCAGCGGTCCCCGAGCAGCGATGGCTCCGCGTCGGGCAATGGCGCCAGCGGTGCGGCCGGCGCGGTCGGCGGCGGCGGCACGAGCCGGTCGAAACAGGCCAGCCGCTGCCGCGGATCCTCGATGCGCGCGCAACGCTCGAGCGCCGGCGCTTGCGCACGCGCCGCGACCGCAAGCCAAAGAAGACACAGCACGCACCAGCGCATCGAGCATCCGCGCACGCAAGGGCGCGCGGATCATAACCAGCGTCCGGCGCCGACTTGGCTTGTATGTTCAGTCCAGGTCAGCGCGGTAGAGTTTGGCTGCCGAAGAGGCGGCCAGACCGGCCCGTGCAGTTTGGTAGCGGCTGGGGTGATCGAGC
>JAKANT010000006.1 GCA_021823635.1 Pseudomonadota bacterium | reverse complement strand
TCTCACGCGCAGCCAGTCGGCGGTCGCCATTTCGTCGTCGACGCGCGCGAAATCGACCGGGTTGTAGCAGTACACGCAGTGCAACGGGCAGCGGTACGTCAGTTCAAGCAGCAGCCACAGCGGCGGCCCCGGGCGATGAGCGGCGGCGCCAGCCGGGCTCATCGCGCGATCTCCAGCCAGCCGCGCTCGAGCGCAAGGGCGACGAACTCGCGCACGTCGTCGGCGACGTCGGCCACGCCGAACGCGGTCTGCAGTTCGGCGACGATCTCGCCCAGCGTGCGCGCGCCGTCGCAGCGGCGCAGGATTTCGCCGGCGCTGGCGTTCAGTTTCACCATCCCTTCCGGGTACAGCAGCACGTGCGCGTTCTGCGCCGGCTCCCATTGCAGGCGAAAGCCGCGGCCGATCGCCGGCCGCGCCCAGGCGTCGAGCGCGCTCACGTGCGCACTCCGTACGCGGCCGCGAGCGCGTCGTTCATCGCCCACAGCACGTCGAGCTTGAACGACAGCACGTCGAGCGCGCGCTGCTGCTCGGCACGGGTACGGAAGTGCGCCAGCGTCAGCGCGAGTGCGTGCTCGACGTCGCGCCGCGCCAGGCCGACGCGGCTCTGGAAATACTGCAGCCCCTCGCGCTCGATCCATGGATAGTGTTGCGGCCAGTTGGCCAGCCGCTGGCGGTGGATTTCCGGCGCGAACAGCTCGGTCAGCGACGAGCACACCGCTTCCTGCCAGGGTGCGCGGCGCGCGAAGTTCACATAGGCGTCCACCGCGAAACGCACGCCCGGCAGCACGTCGGCGAGGCTTTCGACGTGCGCGCGCGACAGGCCCACCGCCTGCGCCAGCCGCAGCCAGGCCTCGATGCCGCCCGCATCGTCGCCGTGGCCGTCGTGATCGAGGATGCGCTGCACCCACTTGCGCCGCACCTCGCGGTCGGGACAGTTGGCGAGGATCGCCGCATCCTTGATCGGAATGTTGATCTGGTAGTAGAACCGGTTCGCCACCCAGCCGCGAATCTGCTCCGGCGTGGCGCGGCCGCTATTGAGCATCACGTTGAACGGGTGATGGATGTGGTAGCGCGGCGCCAGCGCGCGCAGCCGCGCTTCGAATTCCTGTTCGCTCCAGCCCGGTTCGCTCACAGTGAAATCTCCATGCCGTCGTAGGCGACCTCGACACCGAGGCGATCGAGCTCGCGGCGCTCGCCGGAGTCCTCGTCCAGGATCGGGTTGGTGTTGTTGATGTGGATCAGCACGCGGCGCGTCGCGCGCGGCAGCCGCGCCAGCCACTCGAGCATGCCGCCGGCGCCCGACTGCGGCAGATGGCCCATGTCGCGCGCGGTCTTGTTCGCGAGTCCCAGGCGGATCATCTCGTCGTCGGTCCAGAAGGTACCGTCCACCAGCACGCAATCGGCGCCCTGCATGCGCGCAAACAGCAAATCGTCGATCGCGCCCAGCCCCGGCGCGTAAAAGGCGGTGCCGCCGGTCGCGGTGTCGGTGATCTCGAGCGCGATGTTGTCGCCGCGCTGCGGCCGCTCGCGGTTGGGGGAAAACGGCGCCGGCTTGCCGGCAATCGGCCACGCGCGCCATTGCAGCCCCGGCACGCCGGCGATCTCGAACGGTTCGCCCTCTAACCCGATGCGCCGGCGCTGCACGCCGCAGTAGTGACCGAGCACCGTCAGGATCGGGTTGCCGCGCGTCAGGTCGGCGTACACGCTGTCGGTGCACCACAGCGGCCACGGGCGCGTGGCCTCGCGCAGCATGAACAGCCCCGCGCTGTGATCGACCTGGCCGTCCACCAGCACGATGCCGGCGAGCGCGCTGTCGCGCGGCGCGCGCGCCGGCTGAAAGTCGGGGAAGGCGCGCAACTGCGCCAGCACGTCCGGCGAGGCGTTGACCAGCACCCAGGCGGCCGGGTCGGCGCCGCGCACGGCGATCGAGGATTGTGTGCGCACGCGCGCGCGCAGCGTGCCGGCGCGCACGCCGGCGCAGTTGCGGCAGTTGCAGTTCCATTGCGGAAAGCCGCCACCGGCCGCCGACCCGAGCACGCGCAATCGCATCCGCGAAGAAAAACCGGCCGCCGGCGGAAAGTCCCCGCCAACGGCCGGTCGCTCAGGCACGTCAGCGATTGGCGATGTACAGCGTGATCTCCATGCCGAAGCGCCAGTCGATTGCTTGCGGTTTTTCCCAGACCATGTCGAATCTCCCGAGTGTCGTTGCGACGGCGCCGGAGGGTGGCGCCGCTGTCATCGTCGGCGAGCGCGGCCGCCGATTCAATGGCCGCACGCTGAAACGCGCCTCATGATTTTCATGAGCCGCACCCGGTGTACGCTCGCCGGCCGTGAAGCTGCGCACTCACCTGAATCTGATCGTCGCCGGCTTGAGCGCCGTGCTGATCGGCACGCTCGTGTATCTGCAGATCGACAACGCACGCCGTAGCGTGCGCGAGGAGATCGCCGCCGCCAACGTCGTCGCTTCGCAGTTGTTGGGCCGCATCGCATGGGTCTACACCAATGCGGGGGCCGAGGCGCTGCGCCATTTCCTCAATCAACTCGGCCGCGTGCGCGCCAACGAAATCACGCTGCGGGCCGCCAACGGCGAAGTGCTGTACCGCTCGCCGCCGTCCACTTACAAGGCGGGGCGCGAGGCGCCCGAATGGTTCGCGCGGCTGCTGATGCCGCCCACCCGCCCGCAGAGTTTCGCGCTCGCCGACGGCGCACAGCTGATCCTGGAAGCGAACCCGTCGCGCGCGATCCTGGACGGCTGGGACGATCTGCTGCGGCTGCTGGCGGCGGGCGGCATCGCGCTGGCGCTGGTGCACGCGATCGCGTTCTGGTCGATCGCGCGCGCGCTGCGGCCGTTTCCGCAGATCGCCGCTGCACTGCGGCGCATCGAACTGGGCGACCTCGCGTACCGACTGCCCGCCTACGCGGGCGAAGAAGCGCGCACGATCGGTGCCGCCTTCAACAAGATGGCCTGCGCGGTTCAGGACAAGGTGGCCGCCGAGCGCGCCGCGCGCGACGCCGAGCAGCGTCTGCAGGAGCGGCGCGAACTGGCGCGCGCGATCGAGCAGCGGCTGGAGGAGGAGCGGCGGCTGATCGCGCACGAACTGCACGACGAGTTCGGGCAGTCGGTCACGGCGATCCGCAGCCTGGCGCGCGCGATCGAGCAGAGTGCGGAGCCGCGCGCGGCCGAAGCGGCGCGGCTGATCGCGGACGAGGCGGCGCGGCTGTACGATGCGATGCACGGACTGATTCCGCGGCTGGCGCCTCTGACGCTCGACTCGCTCGGCCTGGCCGCCACGCTCGAAACCCTGGTTTCCGATTGGCAAAGACGTCACCCGGCGGTGCGACTGCTGCTGCATCAATCGCTGCCCGACGGCCTGGGCGCCAGTGCGGCGCTGACGGTCTATCGCGTGGTGCAGGAGGGACTGATCAACGCGTTGCGTCACGCCAAGCCGAACCGCGTCGAGATCACGGTGCGCGCCGACGGCGCGCGGCTGGCGGTGACGGTCGAAGACGACGGTGTCGGCCTGCCGGGCGATTGGGCGCGCGCCGGCCGCTTCGGACTGCGCGGCCTGCGCGAACGCGTGCAGCAGCTCGGCGGCACGTTCGAAGTCGGCAACCGCGCCGCCGGCGGCGTGCGGCTGGCCGCCGCGATTCCGCTGGAGGCGGCGTGATCCGCGTGCTGCTGGTGGACGACCACGCCGTGGTTCGGGTGGGCTTCCGCCTGCTGCTGCAGGCCGCCGGCGACGTCGCCGTCGCCGGCGAGGCGGAATCCGGCGAGGCGGCGTGCGCCGCCTACGCGCCGCAGGAGCACGACGTCGTCGTCATCGACCTGTCGATGCCCGGCATGGGCGGACTGGAGGCGCTGCGCCGCATCCGGGCGCGCCACCCGCGCGCGCGCATGCTGGCGCTGTCCGCCCATGACGACGTGCAGCACGCGCGGCGGGCGTTGAAGCTCGGCGCGCTCGGGTTCCTGTCGAAACGCAGTGCGCCCGAATCGCTGCTCGAGGCGGTGCGCACGGTCGCCGCCGGCCGCCGCTACATCGATGCCGCGCTGGCGCAGAGCCTGGCGCTGGCGGAGCTGGACGGCGGCGACTCGCCGCTGGAGAGGCTTTCGGAGCGCGAGTTCGACGTGTTCATCCGGCTGGCGCGCGGGGCCAGCGTGCAGAAGATCGCCGACGACCTGAAGCTGTCGTCCTCCACCGTCGGCACGCACCTGTACAACATCAAACAGAAGCTGGGCGCGGCCAACCAGGCGGAGCTGACGCTGCTGGCGATCCGGCACGGTTTGATCGAAGCATGACGGCCGACGCCACCGAACGCTTCAGCAGCCGCGCCGACGCCTACGCCGCGGCCCGGCCCGGCTATCCGCCCGCGCTGGCCGCGCTGCTGATCGCGGAATTGACGCTGCCGCCGGGCGCGCTCGTCGCCGATCTGGGCAGCGGCACCGGGCTGTCCTGTCTGCCTTTCCTGCAAGCCGGTTGCCGCGTGATCGGCGTGGAGCCGAACGCGGCGATGCGCGCCGCCGGCGACAGGTTCCTCGCCGGACACCCGGGCTTCCGCAGCGTCGCCGGCACCGCGGAGGCGACCACGCTCGCCGACGCCAGCGTCGATCTGGTGATCGCCGCGCAGGCGGCGCACTGGTTCGACGCCGCCGCCGCGCGCCGCGAGGCGCTGCGCATCCTGCGGCGGCCGCCGCGCGCGGCATTGATCTGGAACGACCGCATCGCCACCGGCTCGGCGTTCGCCGAAGGCTACGAGCGGCTGCTGCGCGAGTTCGGCACCGAGTACGAAAAGATCCGTCACCGCCACGCGCATCACGGGCTGGTGGCCGAGTTCTTCGGCCACACGCGCTTTCGCGAGGCGGTGCTGCCGAACCCGACCGCGGTGGACTGGCCGACGCTGGTCGCGCGCGTCGAGTCGGCCTCGTACATGCCGCAAGCCGGGTCGCCGTCGTATGCACCGATGCTGGCGCGGCTGCGGCAACTGTTCGACGCGGCGCAGACCGCAGGCCGCGTGCCGATGGACTACGAGACGCGCGTGTTCTTCGGCCAACCGGCCTGATGCGGCCGGCGCCGCTCGCTACACTGGCCGCTCCCTTTCGAAGGAAAGCCAATGCCCGCCCCGATCGAGTTCTACTTCGACTTCGCCTCTCCCTACTCCTACCTGGCGCTGAACGGCATCGATGCGCTGGCGGCCAAGTACGGCCGCAGCGTCGACTACAAGCCGATGCTGCTCGGCGCCGCCTTCAAGGTCTCCGGCCAGGGCGTGCTGACCGAGATCCCGCTGAAGGGCGAATACTCGAAGCGCGACTTCGCGCGCTCGGCCCGTTTCCTGGGCGTGCCGTTCAAGCTGCCGAGCACCTTCCCTCTGAACACGGTGAACACCGCGCGCGCGGCTCTGTGGCTGAAGGAACAGGGCTCGGCGAAGTCGATCCCGTTCGTGCACCGCGCGTTTCGCGCCTACTTTGTCGAGGACCGCAACATCAACGACGCGGCGGTGATCGGCGAGCTGGCCGACGAACTGGGCATCGACAAGGCGGCGCTCGCCGCCGCGATCCAGGATGCCGGGATCAAGGAGAGGCTGAAGGCGCACGTGGAGGCGGCGATCGCGCGCGGCGTCTTCGGGGCGCCGTTTTTCTTCGTCGACGGCGAGCCGTTCTGGGGTCATGACCGGCTGCCGCAGATCGAGCGCTGGCTGGCGAGCGGGCCGTTCTGAGCGGCGCGCGCGCCGAGCCGCCGGGTCATGCTCCGCGGCCAGGACGCAGCCGCGGCAGCGCGATCACGGTGCCCTCGCGCCGCCAGTCGGCGCCGCCGTATTGGCGGCCCGTCTGCAGGTCGATGATCACCGCCTGCACCGAACCGATGGTCGCCGTGCAGCCGTCGGTGCCGAGCGCGCCGAGCCCCGGGTGGCCGAGCGCGCGCAGATGGTCCTGCGCGGCGAGCGGGATGCGCGGGGTGTGCAATGGGGCCGGGCCCTCGCACGACACGGTCCCCGCCGCGCTCGTGACCGACACGCGCGGCGCATCGATCGCCTGCTCGATCGTCATGTTGTGATCGATCAGGTTCAGCGTCACGTTCAGCACCGTGTTGATGATCGTCGGGCCGCCTGGTGAGCCGAACGCGGCGAACGGCCGGCCGTCCTTGAACAGCATCGTCGGCGCCATGCTGGAGCGCGGGCGTTTGAACGGCGCCACGTCGTTTGCGCCCGGGTTGCCGGTGGCCGGGTCGCGCACCGGCAGGAAGTTGAAATCGGTGAGCTCGTTGTTCAGCAGGAAGCCGTAGCCGGGCACCGTGATGCCGCTGCCCCAGGTGTTTTCGATCGTCGACGTGTAGGCCACCACGTTGCCCCATCGATCGACCACCGAAAAATGCGTCGTGTGCGCCCCTTCCTGCGCATCGGCCGCAATCGCCGTCTCTCGCAGCGGCCCCTTGCTCGCGCCGCCGTCGAACGGCAGCGGATCGCCCGCGGCGGGCGCGGCCATGCGGCGGGCGAGGTCGATGCGTTGCGCGCGGGACGCGACGTACGACGGATGCAGCAGGCCGCGCTTGGGCACGGGCACGAAGTCCTCGTCGCCCATCCAGACGGCCCGGTCCGCGAATGCGAGCCGCATCGCTTCCACCATCGCGTGCAGGGTGTTCGGCGCTCCGAATCCGAACCCCTGGCGGACGTCGCCGATCGGAAAACGCTCGAGCATCGCCAGCATCTGCAGCAGCGCCAAGCCGCCGGAGGACGGCGGCGGCATGCCGACCACCGTGACGCCGCGATAGCGGCCCACGAGCGGCTGGCGGATCGCGACACGGTAGGCGTCGAGATCGGCGAGCGTCATGCGTCCGACGCCCGCGGCCGCGGGCGTGGTGCGGGAACGTTTCTGCGCTTCGACGATCGCGGCCGCGATCTCGCCGCGATAGAACACGTCAGGACCGCGCGCGGCGATCAGCCGGAACGTCTTCGCCAGTTCCGGCTGCCGCAGCCAATCGCCTTCGGCGAGCGGCGCGCCGCCGGGACGGAAGATCGCCGCCGTCTCCGGCTGCAGCGAGGTGCGCCCGCCGTCGGCGGCGATGTCGGCGGCGAGGAAGCGGTTGACGCGAAACCCCCGCTCGGCCAGTTCGATCGCCGGCGCCAGCGTGCGCGCCAGCGACATCGTGCCCCAGTTGCGCAGCGCGGTGGCCACGCCGGCGAGCGTGCCCGGCACCCCCACCGCAAGCCCACTCGTGGATGCGACCGCGAACGGCAGCGGCACGCCGCCCGGAGCGAACATGTCGGGCGTGGCCGCCGCCGGCGCGCGCTCGCGCGAATCGACGACGAAGGTCTCTCCAGTGGCAGCGAGGTGGATCATCATGAAACCGCCGCCGCCGATGCCCGACGCTTGCGGCTCGACGACGTTGAGCGCGAACTGGATCGCCGCGGCGGCGTCGATCGCATTGCCGCCCGCTTCCAGCATCTGCGCCCCGGCCTCGGCGGCGAGCGGATGCGACACCGAGACCACGCCTTGGGGTGCCGGCCCGCCGCCGCGCTGGGCCTGCGCAGGAACGCCGGGCGTGCGGTCGGTTGCCGCGGGCAGCGCGCACGCGAGCAGCGCCAGCGGCGCTAAGAGACTGGCGGCCCATCGCAGGCCGCATCGGGCAGCGGATCGCATGGCGTGGATTGGGACGAAACGGCGCGCACGTATACGCGCCCGCAGGCGCGCCGGCAAGCGCGCGGACGTCGCGCAGCCGCGCCGCTTTCTCTACGATTGGCCCCGGCCGAGCTGCCGACGAGCGACCGATGCCCATCCTCGAGACCCGCCTGAACCCGCGCACCGACGAGTTCCGCGCCGCCGCCGAACACATGCGCGCGCTGGTGGCCGACCTGAAGGCCAAGGTGGCGAAGATCGCCGAAGGCGGCGGCGAGGAGGCGCGCAAGCGCCACGTGGCGCGCGGCAAGCTGCTGCCGCGCGACCGCGTCACGCTGCTGCTCGACCCCGGCACGCCGTTTCTGGAGCTTTCGCAACTGGCCGCCTACGGCATGTACGGCGACGAGGCGCCTTGCGCCGGCATCATCACCGGCGTGGGCCGCGTTTCGGGACGCGAGTGCGTGATCGTGTGCAACGACGCCACCGTCAAGGGCGGCACCTACTACCCGATCACGGTCAAAAAGCATCTGCGCGCGCAGGAGATCGCGCGCGACAACCGACTGCCGTGCATCTATCTGGTCGACTCCGGCGGCGCCAATCTGCCGAACCAGGACGAGGTGTTCCCGGACCGCGACCACTTCGGCCGCATCTTCTACAACCAGGCCACGCTGTCGGCGCTCGGCATCCCGCAGATCGCGGTGGTGATGGGCTCGTGCACTGCGGGCGGCGCGTACGTGCCGGCGATGAGCGACGAATCGATCATCGTGAAGAACCAGGGCACGATCTTTCTCGGCGGCCCGCCGCTGGTGCGCGCGGCCACCGGCGAAGTGGTGAGCGCCGAGGACCTGGGCGGCGGCGACGTGCACACGCGGCTGTCCGGGGTGGCCGACCATCTGGCGGCCAACGACGCGCACGCGCTCGCCCTGGCGCGCCGCATCCTGGCCACCACCAACTACGTCAAACCGCGGCCGCTCGAACTGCGCGAGCCGCGCGAGCCGAAGTACGACCCGCGCGAGCTGTACGGCGTGATCCCGCCCGACACGCGCAAGCCGTACGACGTGCGCGAGGTGATCGCGCGCCTGGTCGACGGCTCCGAGTTCGACGAATGGAAGGCGCGCTACGGCACCACGCTGGTCACCGGTTTCGCGTGGATCCACGGCATGCCGGTCGGCATCGTCGCCAACAACGGCATCCTGTTCTCGGAGAGCGCGCAAAAGGGCGCGCATTTCATCGAGCTGTGCTGCCAGAGGAAGGTGCCGCTGGTGTTCCTGCAGAACATCACCGGCTTCATGGTCGGCAGAAAGTACGAGAACGAAGGCATCGCGCGCCACGGCGCCAAGATGGTCACGGCGGTGGCCTGCGCGCAGGTGCCGAAGTTCACCGTCATCATCGGCGGCAGCTTCGGCGCCGGCAATTACGGCATGTGCGGGCGCGCGTATTCGCCGCGCTTCCTGTGGATGTGGCCGAACGCGCGCATCAGCGTGATGGGCGGCGAGCAGGCGGCGAGCGTACTGGCGCAGGTGCGGCGCGACGGCATCGAGGCGCGCGGCGGCACCTGGAGCAAGGAAGACGAAGCCGCATTCAAGGCGCCGATCCTGGAGCAATACGAGCGGCAGGGCCACCCGTACTACGCCAGCGCGCGGCTGTGGGACGACGGCGTGATCGACCCGCTCGATACCCGCATGTGCCTGGCGCTCGGGCTGTCGGCGGCGCTCAACGCCCCGATTCCGGACACGCGCTTCGGGGTGTTCAGGATGTGAGGGCGCCGCGCGCTTGTCGATCCCCATGTGGTCACCTAGACTGCCCACATGGACATTACGGTGACCGAGTTCAAGCGCCGCTGCCTGGAGGTCGTTCGACGCGTCGAACGGACCGGACAAAGCGTGGCGATCACCCGGCGCGGCAAAGTCGTCGCCCGGCTCGCCCCTTCGAGTGCGAGCGCGTCGCCCACGCACAAGCCGTGGGAAGCGATGCGCGCGCTCGGTGGCCGATTGCTGGCCGAACCGGGCGAGTCGGCGCTGCGCGATGCAGACTTCGAGGCGCTGCGTTGAGCGTCCTGCTCGACACGCATGTCTGGATCTGGTGGTTGACGCCCGGTTCGCCTCTCACCGCCCGTGAGCGCGCCGCGCTCGACGCCAGCGCGGAGCGCGGCCCTTTGGCACTCGCGGCGATCAGCATGTGGGAGGCGCAGATGCTGTACGCCCGGGGCCGGCTCGATCTGCCGTTGCCTTTCGCCGATTGGCTCGTTCGCGCCACCGACGAGCGAATGTTGCGCGTACTGCCGCTCGATCGCGATGTCGTCATCGCAGTCAATCAATTGCCGGCCGCGTTTCACGGCGATCCCGCAGACCGCCTGATCGCGGCCACCGCCCGTGCGCACGCACTCGCCCTCGCGACTCGCGACGCCAGGCTGAAGCGCGCGCGCATCGTCCGCATCTGGAAGCCATGATGGCAACGCGGCTCGCTTTGGCCCGGCCCGACGGCTTTCGTCGCCTGCGCGAACGGGCGCCCGGCTTGGACCGCCGCAGGTGCGCTCAGCAGCGGTTTTAGCGCCGATGCTCTGCGTCGAATCGCGAGTGCCAGTCGGACGCGTGCTTCGCGCTGGCCCGCGTCCGGGCTTTGCGCTGCCGTTGCACCGGGGCGGCCGGCACCGACCCGCCCCCTGCGCGACAATATCCCGCAATCGTGACGAAAGGCCGGTATGGCCGAATCGCTCGCCAGCGTCGAAGACCTGAACGCCGTGCTCGGCGAAGCGCCGTTTGCGCGCACCTACGGCTACCGCGTGCTCGACTGCGCGCACGGCGCCTGCGAGCTGCTGGTGCCATACGACGAGTCGATCGAGCGGCCCGACGGCATCATCAGCGCGATGGCGATCATGGGCGCAGCCGACGTGGCGATGTGGCTGGCGGTGATGACGCTGCGCGGGCTGGGCGAAACCTGGGTCACGTCCGACATGCAGACCTCGTTTCTGCGCAGCGGCCGCGACGAAAGCGTCGTGTGCAAAGCCACCGTGCTGCGGCTCGGGCGGCGCACGGCGTTCGGCTGTGTGGAGTGCCGCGGCCAGACCTCGGGCGATCTGCTTGCGCATCACTCGGTGCGCTACGCCCGCGTCACCGGCGAGGAGCGCGGTTGAACCGCGCCGCGCTGGCGCTGGCCGCCCTGGTCTGCGCGCCGGCGGCGTTCGCGTTCGACCCCGTCACGATCGACGGCGCGCCGCCGCTGCAGGCGCTGTGGCGCGCGGCGGGCGCCGGCAAGCGGCCCGCCGTGCTGCTTTTGCACGGCTGCGGCGGCCTCTTCGGCGCACGCGGCGCGCCGCAGTCTCGTTACAAGGACTACGCGTCGCGGTTCGCCGCCGCCGGCTGGCACACGCTGATGCCGGATTCGTTCGGCGCGCGCGGCAGGCGCGAGATCTGCACCGAGCGCGAGCGCACCGTCACGGTGGCGATGCGCCGCGACGACGCGCTGCGCGCGCTGGCGTGGCTGGCAGCGCGCGACGACGTGGACGCCGCGCGCATCGCGGTCGTCGGCTGGTCGCACGGAGCGAGCGCGCTGCTGGCGACGCTGCTCGCCGCCTCCGAACCGAAGCCGGCAGCGGCGGTGGCGTTCTACCCGGGCTGCGCCCAGGCGTTGCGCGGCGTCGCCGCACCGGCCACACCGCTGTTGCTGCTGCTGGGCGAAAAGGACGACTGGACGCCGCCCGCACCGTGCCAGGCGCTCGCCGAGCGCTGGCGCGCGCAAGGGGCCGACGTGGCGGTGCAGACGTTTGCCGACGCCGTGCACGGCTTCGACGGCGACCGTCCGCTGCGGCTGCGCCACGACATCCCGTCGCGCCCGGCCGGCGTGCACGTCGGCGGCAACGCGGCCGCGCGCGCCGACGCGCTGCGTGCGCTGGACGAGTTCTTGATGCGGATGCTGAAATGATGTCTCTTGTCAGGCAATGACGATGACCACACAGACGCTCGAAATCTCGATCGCCCACCACGTCGCCGTCGTCTGGATGGCGCGCGAGAAGGTGCGCAATGCCTTCAACGAAACGATGATCGCCGAGCTCGCCGAGACGTTCCGCAAGCTCGGCGCCGACGCCGACGTGCGCGCGATCGTGCTGGCCGGCAGGGGGCCGGCCTTCTGCGCCGGCGCCGACTTGGAGTGGATGCGCAAGGTCGCCGGCTATTCGACGGACGAGAACCGCGCGGATGCGCGCCGCATGGCCGACATGCTGCGTATCGTCTACGAGTGCCCGAAGCCGACCGTCGCGCGCGTGCACGGCGACGCCTACGCCGGCGGCATGGGGCTGGTCGCGGCCTGCGACATCGCGATCGCCGCCCACAGCGCGAGCTTTTGCTTGAGCGAAACGAAGCTGGGATTGATCCCGGCCGTGATCAGCCCTTACGTGCTGCGCGCGATGCACGTCAACGCCGCCCGGCGCTACTTCCTGTCCGCCGAGAAGTTCGACGCCGCCGAGGCGTACCGCATCGGCTTCGTGCACGACATCGCGCCGCTGGAGGAACTGGACGCGCGCGTCAACGAATTGCTCGGCCGGCTGATGTTGACCAGCGGCCATGCGGTGCAGGAGGCCAAGCGTCTGGTGCGCGAGGTCGCGGGCCGTCCGATCGACGATGCGCTGGCGGCGGATACGGCCGAGCGCATCGCCGCGATTCGGGCCTCCGAAGACGCCCGCGAGGGCGTGCGTTCGTTCCTGGAGAAACGCAAGCCGCGCTGGGTCGCCGAGTTCGAGGCCGAGCAGGCCGCGGCCGCGAACGAAGACGAGGAGATGTGATCGTCGGCGGCGTGGCGCATCGATGGACGCGGTCGATAAGGGGCGGTTGCGCTCGCGATGACCTCACTTGACCTGCCGCAGTTGGTGGCGCTCGCCGCGGTGCTCGGCTTTGCCAGCGGCATCCGCCTGTACGCGGTGCTGCTCGCGGTGGGTCTGGCCGGCTACCTGGACTGGGTGGCGCTGCCGCCGGGACTGCAGGTGCTGGCCAATCCGTGGGTGATCGGCGTGGCGGCGGCAGTGGCGGCGGTGGAGCTGCTGGCCGACAAGATTCCCGCCGTCGATACGCTGTGGGACGCCGTGCACACGTTCATCCGCATCCCGGCCGGTGCGGCGCTCGCGGCGGCGACCATCGGCGCCGACAGCGCGACCTGGAACGTGATCGCAGCGCTCGCCGGCGGGTCGCTGGCGGCGACCAGCCATTTCGCCAAGGCCGGCGCGCGCGCCGCGGTCAACACGTCACCCGAGCCGCTGTCGAACCTCGCCGTGTCCAGCGCGGAAGACGTTTTCTCGCTGGCGCTGCTGTGGCTGCTGTTCACCTACCCGTGGGTCGCGGCAGCGATCGTGCTCGCGCTGGTGATCGTGGCTGCATGGCTGCTGCCGAAGCTGTTTCGCTTCGTGCGCCGCGCATTCCTGCAGCGCGACGGCAATGCGTCGCCAGGGTGAGGCCATGCGGCCGAAGGATCGCGACCTTCGACCGCGGTGCCGAGCGGCGGCGCGCCGCCGCGCAGCCCACCCCGCCGCGGAGTCCAAATGTTCCACAAGATCCTGATCGCCAACCGCGGTGAGATCGCCTGCCGTGTCGCCACCACCGCGCGCCGGCTCGGCGTGCGCACGGTCGGCGTGTATTCGGACGCCGACGTCAATAGCCGCCACGTCGCGTTGTGC
>JAKANT010000373.1 GCA_021823635.1 Pseudomonadota bacterium | reverse complement strand
TGGCATGCCACGCCGCTCGCCGACTGCCTGGCCGAGCCCGAATGACGCCACGGCTGATCGCACGCGACTTCGATGCGGCGGCGGCGCAGCGCCTGACCGCCGGCGGACTGCCCGCGCCGCTGGCGCGCGCGCTGGCGGCGCGCGGCATCGCTTCGATGAGCGACCTCGAACTGACGGCGCGCGCGCTCGCTGCGCCCGCGGCACTGGCTCATGTCGAGGCCGCCGCGCGCCTGTTGGCGGACGCCATCGAGACCGGTCGGCGTTTGTTGATCGTCGCCGACTACGACTGCGACGGCGCCACCGCATGCGCGGTCGCCGTTCGCGGACTGCGGGCGCTCGGCGCGTGCCACGTCGACTACCTGGTGCCGAACCGCTTCGAATACGGCTACGGGCTGTCCCCGGAGATCGTCGAACTCGCCGCACGCCGCGAGCCGCGGCCCGACCTACTGATCACGGTGGACAACGGCATCGCCAGCGTCGAAGGGGTCGCGCGCGCCAAGGCGCTCGGCCTGCAGGTGCTGATCACCGATCACCACCTGCCGGGGGAGCGGCTGCCGGACGCGGCGGTCATCGTCAATCCGAACCAGCCGGGCTGCGGCTTTCCGAGCAAGCATCTGGCCGGCGTCGGCGTCATGTTCTACGTGCTGGCGGCGTTGCGCGCCGAGCTGCGCCGCCGCGGCCGCATCAGCGAAGCGACCCAGCCGCGCTTGGACGAGCTGCTGCCGCTGGTCGCGCTCGGAACAGTGGCTGACGTGGTGCGGCTCGATCACAACAACCGCATCCTCGTCGCCGAGGGTCTGCGCCGCATCCGCGCTGGCCGCATGCAGGCGGGCTTGGCGGCGCTGTTTCAGGTCGCCGGCCGCAGCGCACGCAACGCGCAAGCCGCCGATCTCGGGTTCGCCATCGGCCCGCGCATCAATGCCGCCGGCCGGCTCTCCGACATGTCGATCGGCATCGAATGTCTGCTCGCCGACGACGCCGAGCGCGCCCTCGATCTGGCGCGGCAACTGGACGCGCTGAATCGCGAACGGCGCGCCCTCGAGGCCGACATGCAATTCGAGGCGGCGGTCGAATTAGACGCGTGCGCGCTCGACCAGAAGCGCTCGATCACGCTTTTCAACGAGGGCTGGCACCAAGGCGTGGTCGGGCTGGTGGCCGCGCGCGTCAAGGAGCGCCATCACCGCCCGACCATCGCGTTCGCGCGCGCCGACGCGACGACGCTGCGCGGCTCCGGCCGCTCGATCGATGGCGTTCATCTGCGCGATGCGCTCGACCTGGTGACGAAGGTCGCGCCGCAGGTGATCGAAAAATTCGGCGGCCACGCGATGGCCGCCGGGTTGACGCTGAAGGCCGAACGCTACGAAGCGTTCGGCCGCGCGTTCGAAGCGGTGCTGCAGACGAGCTGCGAAGCGGCGCTGTTTCAGCGCACGATCGCGACCGACGGGCAGCTCGCGCCCGACGATTTCACGCTCGGACTGCTGGAGTCGATCGAGCGCCAGATCTGGGGCCAGGGTTTCCCGCCGCCGCTGTTCGCCAACGAGTTCGCGGTACTGGAGCAGCGCCTGATCAACGACGCACACCTGCGCCTGACGCTCGAACTGGACGGCCGACGCCTGCCGGCGATCTGGTTCCGCCGTAGCGCGCCGCTGCCGTCGCGCGCCTTGCTCGCCTATCGGCTCGACGCCGACGACTATCAGGGGCTACGGCGCATCCAGCTCGTGATCGAGCACATGGGATGAAGCGGGCCACACCTGCACCCTCCCTACCTATAATCCGCGCCTCATTTGCCTGACTCTTCACCGATGGAAGCAGAACGCGTCAACCAGCTCGCCGCCACGATCGCCGACCTCGACGCGCGGGCGGCCGAATTGCGGAGGTATCTTTGACGTCGCCGCCAAGGAAGCGCGGTTAGCCGAAGTCAACCGCGCGCTGGAGGATCCGAAGGTTTGGGACGATCCGAAGCGCGCACAGGAGTTGGGCAAGGAAAAGAAGTTGCTCGACGACGTGGTCGGGCGCATGCGCCGGCTGTCTTCGGCGCTGGCCGACGCCGCCGAACTGTTCGAAATCGCGCGCGCCGACGGCGACGATGCGACGCTAACCGCGGTCGAGGGCGAGGTTGGACAGCTCGGCAAGGAGATCGCCGACCTCGAGTTTCAGCGGATGTTCAGCAATCCGCTCGATCCGAACAACTGCTTCATCGAGATCCAGGCCGGCGCCGGCGGCACCGAAGCGCAGGACTGGGCGGCGATGCTCGAGCGCATGTACCTGCGCTACTGCGAACGGCGCGGATTCAAGACCGAACTGCTGGAAGAAACCGAAGGCGAAGTCGCCGGCATCAAAGGCGCGACGATCAAGGTCAGCGGGCCGTACGCGTACGGCATGCTGCGCACCGAAACCGGCGTGCACCGGCTGGTGCGCAAATCGCCGTTCGACGCCAACGCGCGCCGCCATACGTCGTTCGCGAGCGTGTTCGTCTATCCGGAGGTGGACGAGTCGATCGAAGTCGAGATCAACCCGGCCGACCTGCGTATCGACGTCTATCGCGCCTCCGGCGCGGGCGGCCAGCACGTCAACAAGACCGAGTCGGCGGTGCGCATCACGCACATCCCGACCGGCATCGTCGTCTCCAGCCAGAACGATCGCAGTCAGCACCGCAACCGCGCCGAGGCGATGGCGATGCTGAAAGCCAAGCTCTACGAGCACGAGCTGCGCAAGCGCCAGGCCGAGCAGGCCAAACTCGAGGATGCGAAGACCGACATCGGCTGGGGCCACCAGATCCGCAGCTACGTGCTCGACCAGTCGCGCATCAAGGACCTGCGTACCAACGTCGAGATCGGCAACACGCAGGCCGTGCTCGACGGCGACCTCGATCCGTTCATCGAGGCCAGCCTCAAACAGGGCGTTTGACGGGGGATTGGACGATGCATCTGTACGTCGTGACCGGAGCCTCGCGCGGGCTGGGCCGCGCGATCGCGCAGCGGCTGCTGGTGCCGGGCCAC
>JAKANT010000372.1 GCA_021823635.1 Pseudomonadota bacterium | reverse complement strand
AGGAAGGCTTCGACGGCACCGACGTCGTGCAGACGCACATGACCAATTCGCGCCTGACCGATCCCGAGGTCCTGGAATTTCGCTTTCCGGTGCGCCTGGAGAGCTACGAGATCCGGCACGGCTCCGGCGGCAACGGCCGCTGGCGCGGCGGCAGCGGCGGCACGCGGCGCGTGCGCTTCCTGGAGCCGATGACGGCGTCGATCCTGTCCAACAACCGGGCGATCGCGCCGTTCGGACTGGCGGGCGGCGAGCCAGGCGAGCCGGGCCGCAACCGCGTCATCCGGGCCGACGGGCGGATCGAAGAATTGCCGCACATCGGCAGCGTCGAGATGGCGCCGGGCGACGTCTTCGAGATCCAGACGCCGGGCGGCGGCGGCTATGGGCCGCCGCGTCGCGTCGAATAAGCGAGAGGCAGTCTCCGCAGCTCGCTTGCGCTCCGGAACAACCTCGCGGGTTGGCGACCGAGCCCCGGTCACATTCTGTCGTAGAGGGCTACTCGCCGGGTGTGCTGTGGAGGGTTGGCGCCGCTGTCACTGGCGCGTTGCGCGCCACACGCAACGGCGCTTTGGCGCCGGCACGCACCCGTCTTCCCAGGCCACGGCGGCGGGCGCCCGTTGCCGTTGCGTGGACGGTGTCAGGGCAGCTTCGCAGCGACGGCCCGTCCCAACGGCTCCAGCTTCTCACGTGTCAGCATCGCGTTGCCGTCGATGATCACGAAGGTCTCGCCCTTGCGCAGCATCAGGGCCCAACCGGCCGCCGCCTTGTACAGGATGGCTTCGTCGGCCAGGCCCTCCAGCGGCGTCATCGTCTTCATCCTTGCCTTTCTGCGCTCGAAATCTTTGGGGCCAATGATGCGCGCGGTCAGGAATCCACCGCTCCCGAGTACCGGGCTCCAGGTGCACTCGGGGCCGTGGGCGCCAGAGCCGAGCCTCGGCTTACCCTGGCGCAGACCCGCCGCCTCGAAATCGCCGGCGCCGAGCCACTGGCATGGATTGAGCGCTCTGCCGTAGGCGGGCAGCGCAGAGGTCAGGAGGACGGCAAGGAGGAGGTGCCGACAGCCGCTCATACCATAAAAAAGTCTATCTCCTCGAATCACGGACGTCACCGTCGCCCACAACGGCGCGCCAGCATGCGTGGGCGCCGCTCGAGCACCGGGTCCCGCTCCCCGATACGGGTCGAGAGGTGCGAGATCGCGCGGATCCGCGTTGGGCCGAGGGCGCCGGCTGGCTCGCATAAGCGCGGAATTCTTCACGCGCGGGCGGGCAATTTGGCCGATACGCGCGCCGCGCCGCTTGGATAATCGATGCGTATTCACCGCGCCATCCGAGTCCATGAACGCCCCCGAAAAAATGCACCTCGGTCCAGGCAGCGTGCTCGGTACGCTGGCGATCTGCTACGCGCCGCTGATCGATTCCAAGCGCAAGGCGATCGGCACGCGCCTGACGGTGCTGTCTACGCGCCCGCAGGAGCGGCCGCCGGTCGGTGCGGTGCTGGCGGCGCTGAACAGCGTGTGGCCCGAGTCCTCGGCGCCGGTATTGGTGGCGCCGTTGGACGCGGACTTCGATGCGTCGGCCCACCAATGGGTCCCAGCGAAGAACGCGATTCTGGAAGTGCCGAGCGTGTCGCTGCGCGACCCCGACGTGCAATTGATCGCGCAACGCTTGTTTCGCGACGGCAAACGTCTGGCCCTGCGCGGCCGCCCGGATTCGCCGTTGCCGCCGGCGCTGTTGGCGTGCTTCGAGTACGCGCTGATCCACATTGCCGAAGATCGCCGGGCCGGCGCCGATCTGGAGCGGGCCACCAACGGCGCGCTGCGTCGGATGCCGTTCATCATTACCGGCGTGCAGACGGTGGCCGACATCGACGCCGCGTTCGCGCGCGGCGCGGCGGCGAGCGTCGGCTGGCCGCTGGACGACGCGCAGCACCGCCAGGCGCGCCCGCTGCAGCCGGGGCAGGCGGTCGTGCTCGAGCTGTTGCGTCTGGTGCGCGACGACGCCGAGCTGTCGAAGATCGAAGCCACGCTGAAGCGCGATCCGGCGTTGGCGTTCAAGCTGTTGCGCTTGGTCAACTCGGCCGCGTTCGGGCTGCCGGTGCAGATCACCAGCTTCCAGCACGCGGTGATGATGCTCGGCTACAAGAAGATGATGCGCTGGCTGTCGCTGCTGCTGGCCACCGCGTCCAAGGATGCGAACACCTTCCCGTTGATGCACGCGTCGATCCGGCGCGGACTTTTTCTGGAGTACCTCGGCGCCGGCGAGGGCGAGGCCGAACTGCGCGACGAGCTGTTCATCACCGGCGCGTTCTCGATGCTGGACCGTATCACCGGCGCGCCGTTCGAACAGCTATTCGAGTTGATCGCGCTGCCGGAAAACGTGGTCGACGCGATCGTGCACCGGAAAGGACCGCATGCGCCGTTCCTGACCTTGATCGAGGCGATCGAGCGTTCCGACCCGATCGGCATCAGCCGCCAGCTCGACGAACTGGCGGTACCGATCGGCGCCTGTAACCAGGCGTTGCTGAAGGCGATGTCGGCGGCCAATACGCTGGACGCCGACATCTGACCGCGCCGCGCGGCGGCGGGCACCGCGCCACGGCCCGATAGAATTGCGCGCGCTTGCCGCGCCGCCGGCGCTGCAGCCTTCCTTCAGCGGCGCATGTCCTCCACCGATCGCTACTACGCGTTCCCCGGTCCGAACGCGCTTTCGCCCTTTCGCGCACAGGCGCTCACCGCGCGCATCGCCGACATCGCCGACGTCACGGCGGTGTTCGCCCAGCACGTGCATTTCGTGCATGCCGCGCACGCGCTCGACCCGGCCAGCCTGAACCGGCTGCGCGGGCTGCTCGACTACGGCACGCCGTTTGCGGCCGAGCCGCCCGCGCGCGCGCTGCGCTTGCTGATCGTGCCGCGCCTCGGCACCGTCTCGCCGTGGGCGAGCAAGGCCACCGACATCGCGCACAACTGCGGGCTGGATGCGGTGCTGCGCATCGAGCGCGGCACCCACTACT
>JAKANT010000371.1 GCA_021823635.1 Pseudomonadota bacterium | reverse complement strand
ATGATCGCACTCCTTCGGATGAGACCTCGCCGCCGACTCCCGCGCCTCGCAGCAGCTCTTGCAGGATGCTGCGTGCCAGCAGGTATCCACGGCGGCTGGGTATTATGTGATCATCCGGGATGCGACAGATACAGAACCGTCGCTGCAGACGATGCGCCCAGCGGCGCTCGGCAACATCGCGCTTGCATGCCTGCATCTGGAGGATCTCGGCAAAGGGCTGCGGGCGGCGAAGGCCGCGACCGACATCCTGAGCGAGCCGAAGACTGCGACCGAGCTGCACCACCGCGTGCTGGCCGAGACCTACTACACGCGGCTGCTGATCGAGGTGCAGGGGCTGCAATTGGCGAAAGAACGCTGCGAACTGGCCAAGCGCTATGCCAAGGAATCTCCCTCGGAGCGCAACGAGCTGTTGGCGGCGCTAACCGAAGGGTTGTACGAGGTGCACGCCGGCATGGTCGACGTGGGCTTGTCGCGTCTGACACAGGCGCTCGAGCGGGCGCGCGTTCTGAAGTCGATGCTGCGCGATGCGCTGATCGCGATGGTCAAGGCGCACGAGGTGGCCGGCAAGCCGGACGTCGCGCTCGTCTATCTGCGCGAGCTGATGCTGCACACGAAAAAAGCGCAGCAGGACAACGCGTTGCACCACCATCGCCTGCATCTGGAGCGGCTGGCGCGACGCCAGGCAGAGCAGACGGCGCCGGTCGAACGCCTGATGGAGCGCCGCGAGCAGTCGCTGCGCGGCAAGCTGGCCGAGCAGGTGGCGCAGCAGGAGCTGCTGCGCTCGCGCATCGAGTTGCTGGAGCGCCTGGCGGTGACGGCGGAGCTGCGCGACGACGCCACGGGCGAGCATTCGTATCGGGTCGGGCGGCTGGCCTCGCTGCTCGCGCACGAATTCGGCTGCGACGAGCAGACCTGCTTCATGATCGATCTGGCGGCGCGCCTGCACGACATCGGCAAGATCGGCATCCCGGACGGCATCCTTTTGAAGCCGGACCGGTTGAGCAACGCCGAGCGGCAGATCATGCAGACGCACACCACGGTCGGCGCCGAGTTGCTGGCGAAGAGCGACGTGCCGCATTTGCAGATGGCAGAGGAGATAGCAAGATTCCATCATGAGTGGTGGAACGGCGCCGGGTATCCGTTCGGAATCGGCGGCACGGCGGTGCCGATCGCGGCCCGCATCACCGCGCTGGCCGACGTCTTCGATGCGCTGACTCACCGCCGGCCCTACAAGGAGGCGTGGCCGGTGGCGCGTGCGCTCGAAGAGATCGCCCGCCTGCGCGGCGTGCAGTTCGACCCCCACCTAACCGATCTCTTCCTGGCCCTGATTCCGCGCTTGCAGCGCGAGGTCGGCGACCTCGACGAGTACCTGGCGCAGGCCGCGCGGCAGTCGCCGTTCATCCAGGCGCGGCAGAAGATTTCGGCCACGCTGCGGCAGTTCACCCACGGCCGCTTCGACGATCAACGCTAGATCGCGCCGGCGGCGCGGGGCCCTAGGTCGCCGTCGGGGCCGGCTGTGTTTCCGCTAGACGCGGAGGTTCGGCAGGCTGGCCGCCGAGCCTCACGATTCGATCCACCGCGCGGATGGTCTCTGGCCGATGGCTGACGATCACGATGCCGAGCTTCAGTTTGCGTAGCTGGTCGGTGATCTTGGATTCCAGCGCCAGATCGAGCTGGTCGAAGGCTTCGTCCAGGAAAAGGATCTGCGGCCCGCGATAGAGCGCCCGCGCCAGCAGGATGCGCTGCTTCTGCCCCGCCGACAGCGCGTGCGCCAGGCTGCCGACCATCGTGTTGTAGCCCATCGGCATCGCCTCGATGTCGCGGTCGATCATCGCCGCGCGCGCGCAGGCGCGCACGCGCGCCGCATCGTGCTTGGGGTCGAAGAAGCTGATGTTGTCTTCGATCGTGCCGACGAAGAGCTGGTCGTCGGCGAGCACTACGCCGAGCCGGCTGCGCAGGGCCGTGCGGTCCCACTCGCGCACGTCGCGCCCGTTGGCGGTCAGTGTCCCTTCGGTGCGGTCGAGCAGTCCGATCAGCACCTTGACCAGCGTCGTCTTGCCGCAGCCCGACGGGCCGACGATGGCCACGGTCTCGCCCGGCTGGATGCTGAAATCGACGTTGCGAAACACCGGACCCTCGGCGCCGTAGGCGAACGCGATCCCCTTCGCCTCCAGGTGCAGCAGCCCGCCCGGCGCATGACCGCCGGCCGGCGGCGCCTCGGGCGCGGCGAGCGCGATGTCGGCGATGCGCTCGGCGTGCAGATCCAGCATGCGGAACTCGATCGCCTTGTCGACCAGATTGTTGATGCGCGTGATGAAAAGCAGCTTGAAGGCGAGGAAACCGAACAGCATGCCGACCGAGAAGCGCCCGTCCATCACCAGCAGCGCGGCCAGCCAGATCACGGCCACGTTCTCCAGCCCGAAGATCAAGCCGTTGGCGGCGCGGTGCGCGATCGTGATCGCCTGCGTGCGCACGCCGGCGTTGGTCTGCTCGACGATCAGATTGTTGTACGCGGCGCGCCGCTCCGTTTCGCGCATGTTCAACTTGATCGCCAGCATGCCGCGCAGCGTCTCGATGAAGTGCGTACCGGAGCGCGCCTCGTGCACCAGTTGCTCGTCGGCGGCGCGGCGCTGCGGACCGTAGAAAGCCCAACGCGTCACGCCGTACAGGAGGCCGGCCAGTACGACGATTCCGGTCAGCAGCGGGCTGTACCAGAGCATCACCGCCAGCGTCAGTACGACCATCGCGCCGTCGATGGCGGTTTCGACGAAGGTCAGCGTCAGCGTGCGCTGGATCGCGTCCACGCTGCGGAAGCGCGACACGATGTCGCCGATGTGGCGCTTCTCGAACCACGCCATCGGCAGACGCAGCAACTGGCCGAACAGCGAGTCGAGCAGCCGCAGGTTCAGTTGTGTGGACAGATAGACGCTCAACCAGGCGCGCACCGCGGTCACCGCCACCTGCATCAGCACCAGCAGTGCGAAGCCGACGCCGAGCACGGTCAGCAGATC
>JAKANT010000370.1 GCA_021823635.1 Pseudomonadota bacterium | reverse complement strand
TCCCGCGGCGATGAAGTCGCCGGCGCTCACGCCCACGTAGCAGTCGGCTTCATTGAAGTCGATGCCGATGAGGGCTTCGGACAGCGCCGCCAGCGCCCCGATCTCGTAGATCGCGCCCAACGGCCCGCCACCCGCGAGCGCCAGGCCAATGCGCGAGCGCGCACGGCGGGTGGGCCGATCAGTCGCGGCGCGGCCGCGCGCGGCGTGGGATTCGCTCATCGAGTGCTTGGCGCAGGCGGATCGTTGCGGAGCGAGCCTCGGGGCACGAGGCCGACGCGCGGAGCGTTCTTGCCGGGCCGTACACCGGTCAGCGGCGCACGGCGCGGCTATTCGTTGCCCGGTGACGCACGTCAGGCGCTGGCGGCGGTCGCCTTCTTCGCGCGCGCGGCGCGCGTCTTGCGGGCTTTGGCGCCCGACAGCTTGGCGACTTCCGCGGTCAGTTCCTCGACGCGCTTGGTGAGCTGCGCGATCTCGCGGCGCGTGGGCACGCCGAGGCGCGACAGCGCGCGCTCGACCCGCTCCTCGAACACCGACTCCAGCTTGTCCCAGGTGCCGTTGGCCTGCTTCTGCATCTTGCCGGCGACCTGGGCGAAACGCCCCGTGACCTCGGCCAGCTTGTCCTCGGTCATCTTGACCGTGCGCTTCTGGATCGAGCTGCCTTCCTTGACCAGCGCCTCGAACACTTTGCGGCCTTCTTCCTGCGTCTTGGCGAAGGCGCCCAGACCGGCCAGCCAGATCTGGTGCGCGGACTCCTTGATCGCGGCGGCGAGCTGACTGTCCGTTGACGCGCCCTCGGCCATGGCCTTCAGTTTCTTCACCATCGGCGGCTCCTTTCCAATTGAACGACGCGCACAGTGTAGGCAGCGGCGCTAGAGCACGCCACCTAGACGTCGGCGCGCTTGCCGCGCGGTGCGCGGGCAGGACACAATCGATGAGCAGCGGTTTTGCCGCGGTGGCGCGCAGGCGCGCGCGAGGAGAGCAGACGATGGCAGCGAGAGGGTCGCGCCCACCGCGCGCGTCGCGCCCACGCGCGCGGGCCGTGTTGGATCGACTGTCGGTGCGCTCATTGGCCGGACAGGTGCGCGCCTGGGCCGATTCGGCGCTCGGCATCGCCGGTGCGGCGGCGGAACTGCCGCTTGCCGCCGCCCGGGGCGCCGCGAAAACCTCGGCGCAGCGCGCGGTGCTGCAGCGTGCCGGCCAATGGTTGCAACGCGCCCGCAAGGCGGCCGGGCTCAGCCTGGCGGAACTCGGGCGCGCGATCGACCTGAACGATCCCGAACTGCTGGCGCTGGTGGAGAAGGGCCGGGTCGCACTGCCGTTCGAAATCATCCTGCGGCTGTCCGCGGTGCTGGGCCGTAACGATCCGGTCGCCTTCGCGATGAACCTGACGCGCGCCTACCGGCCCGAACTGTGGCGTACGCTCGAACGTCTCGGCGTCGGTCGCCTGCTGCTGCAATCGGCGCGCGAGCGCGAGTTCGCCAACGTCTATCGGGCACACGATGCGGCGCGCGCCTTGAGCGACGCCGAGTTCGCGGCGCTGTTGAAGCTGGTCGATGCGACCGTGCAACTCGCGCTAGCGTTCCGCCACGGGGTGGGGGTTTCCCCGCGTCGCCGCCTGCGCCGCTGAATTCGCTGCGCCGTCGAGCGTCGCCTCCAAAGCGCGTGACCGCGGTTGCCGGCGCGCCGTGGGGCCATCAGAATGCGCGCGCGATGATGACGGCACCGATACAGTCGGCCAGTGGCGAGCCGCCGCGGCGCGCTCCGGTGGTGACGCGCGAGCTGACCGCGCGCGACCGCGACGCGCTGGTCGCCCACTTTCTGGCGCTCGGGCCCGAAGACCGCCGGCTGCGCTTCGGCCTGTCGTTGGCCGACGAGGCGCTGCGCGACTACGTGGCGCGCATCGACTTCGAGCGCGATGCGCTGTTCGGCGTCTTCAACCGGCGGTTGCGGCTGGTCGGTGTGGCCCATGTGGCGGTCGAAAACGATTGCGCGGAACTGGGCATCTCGGTGCTGCGCCGCTATCGCGGCCGCGGCGTCGGCAGCGCGCTGCTCGAGCGGGCACACCTGTTCGCGCGCAATCACGGCATCCGCACGTTGCTGATGCACTGCCTGACCGAGAACACGCCGATGATGCGGCTTGCGCGCCGGCAGGGGATGCAGGTCGTGACCGCGGGCGGCGAGGCGGCGGCCCAAGTGACGGTGGCGCCGGCCGACGCGGCCAGCCGACTGGATGAGCTGATCGCCACACAGGTGGGTCTGGTCGATTTCGCTTTGAAGGCACTGGTGCTGGCCGCGCGCGGCGGCGCGTGAATTGGAAGGAGGAGAAACGATGGAAAAGATCTGGTTGAAGAGCTATCCGCCGGGCGTGCCGGCCGAAGTGAAGATCGATCGCTACCGCTCGATCCCGCAACTGCTGGAGGCGAGCATCGCCAGGTACCGGCAGCGGCCGGCCTACAAGTGCATGGGCGCGACGCTGACCTTCGACGATGTGGACCGCATGTCGGCCCGCTTCGGCGCCTGGTTGCAGTCCAAGGGCCTGGCCAAGGGTGCGCGCGTGGCGGTGATGATGCCGAACGTGCTCCAATATCCGGTCGCCGTGTTCGGCATCCTGCGCGCCGGCTACACGGTGGTCAACGTCAATCCGCTGTATACGCCGCGCGAGCTGGAGCATCAGCTGAAGGACTCCGGCGCCGAGGCGATCGTGATCCTGGAGAACTTCGCCGCCACGCTGCAGCAGGTGATCGCGCGCACCCCCGTCAAGCACGTGGTGGTGGCAGCGCTCGGCGACCTGCTCGGGCTGAAAGGCCTGTTGGTCAACCTGGTGGTGCGCAAGGTGAAGAAGATGGTGCCGCCGTTCGAGCTGCCGGGCGCGGTGCGGTTCAACGACGTGCTGGCGCAGGGCGCGAGCCTTTCGCTGCGGCCGGTCGACCTGGCGCCCGATGACATCGCGTTCCTGCAGTACACCGGCGGCACGACCGGCGTGTCCAAGGGCGCGATGCTCACACACGGCAACATCCT
>JAKANT010000369.1 GCA_021823635.1 Pseudomonadota bacterium | reverse complement strand
GCCAAGTTCCCCGGTGTGGACACGCTGCTCGGGCCCGAGATGCGCTCCACCGGCGAAGTGATGGGGGTGGGGCGTACGTTCGGCGAGGCGCTGTTCAAGTCGCAACTGGCTGCCGGCAACACGTTGCCGCCGTCGGGCACCGTGTTTTTGAGCGTGAAGGACGCCGACAAGCCGCGCGCCGTCGAGGTGGCGCGCATGCTGCACGAGATGGGTTATCGCTTGGTCGCCACGCACGGTACGGCGGCGGCGATCGCCGCTGCCGGCATCCCGGTGCGGCCGGTCAACAAGGTGAAAGACGGACGCCCGCACGTGGTCGACCTGCTGAAAAACGGCGAAATCGACCTGGTGATCACGACCGTGGCCGAGAACCGCGCCCAGATCGCCGACTCGCGCTCGATTCGGACCACCGCGCTGGCGCAGCGCGTGACCTATTACACGACGATCGCCGGCGGGCGGGCGGCCGTCGAGGGGATGAAGCACATCGACCGCCTCGAGGTCTACGACCTGCAGTCGCTGCACCGGACTCTGGCAGCGGTTGCGTGATCGTGCCGGTTGATTCGCGCGCGCGCCGCCGCTACATTCGTGCCTGATCGCCCCGGAACCTCCGGGGCGTTGCATTTCCGATTGCGGTACCGATGCCAATTCCCATCACTGCCCGTGGGGCCGAACGGTTGCGAGCCGAACTGCAGCGCCTGAAGTCCGTCGACCGTCCGGCGGTCATCCAGTCGATCAAAGAGGCGCGCGAGAAGGGCGACCTCTCGGAAAACGCCGAGTACGAGGCCGCGCGCGAGCGCCAAGGGTTCATCGAAGGGCGCATCCAGGAGCTCGAAGGCAAACTCGCCAGCCTGCAGATCATCGACCCGGCCAGCGTGGACGCCGGCGGACGCATCGTTTTCGGCGCCACGGTCGAGCTCGAGGACCTCACCGCCTCCGAGCGGGTCAAGTACCAGATCGTCGGCGACGACGAAGCCGACATCAAGGCGGGCATGATCTCGGTGTCGAGCCCGATCGCGCGTGCACTGATCGGCAAGATGGAAGGCGACGTCGTCGAGGTCGTCGCCCCGGGCGGGCTGCGCGAATACGAGATCGTCGACGTGCGCTACGTCTGAGGCGTGCCGCGCCGTCGCGCTGGCCGCCGCGTCGTGCCGCGCTTGGCCGCCGTGGCGTCGCGCCGCGGCGCCTGCCTCGGAGCGGTGCGGCGTATTTCGTCCCGACCGGCCTTGGCCGGCGCCTTCGGAATTGAGACGGGTCTAGACCGCGGCTTCGGCGCCGTCTCCGGGGGCCGGGGCCGGTACAGCACCAGCAGCTTGCCGATCATCTGCACGCGCGCCGCGCCAAGCGCCTCGGCGATGCGGGAAAAGACCGCTTCGCGTTCGGCGCGATCGTCGCCGGGCACGCGAACCTTGATCAGCTCGTGCGCGGCGAGGGCGCGGTCGATTTCCTTCATGACGGCGTCGCTCAGCCCGGCGTTGCCGAGCAGTACCACCGGATTCAGAGCATGGGCGCGCGCCTTGAGCCGCAGGCGCGCGTCGCGATCGAGCATCAGTTCCGCCATGCCGCTAGGCTAACCGATATGCCGTCCGCAAGACACCGTTCGAAGCCGGCCTGGATCCGCCGTCACGTCACCGATCCGTACGTCAGGGAGGCCACGAAACGCGGCTACCGTTCGCGCGCGGCCTTCAAGTTGGCGCAGATCGACGACCGCGATCGGCTGTTCAGACCCGGTCAGGTGGTCGTCGAGCTGGGCGCTGCCCCGGGAAGCTGGACCCAGGTCGTGTGCGAACGGCTGCGCGGACCGGACGGGCGCCTGCGCGGCCGCATCGTCGCGCTGGACCTGTTGCCGATCGAGCCGCTGCCCGGGGTGGACTTCATCAAGGGCGATTTCCGTGAGCCGGAGGTCGCCGCCAGATTGGCCGCGGCGCTGGGCGGCGCCAAAGCCGACGTCGTGCTGTCGGACATGGCGCCGAATCTGTCCGGGATCGCGGCCGCCGACGCGGCGCGCAGCGCGCATCTGGCAGAGCTGGCGATCGAGTTCGCGGCTGCGCATCTGAAGCGCGACGGCTGCCTGCTGCTGAAAGCGTTCCAGGGCAGCGGCTACAGCCAATTGGTGGAAACGCTGAAGCGCCATTTCACCCGCGTGGTCGCGCGCAAGCCGGCGGCCTCGCGCGCCGAATCGGCGGAAACCTACCTGCTGGCGCGCGGTCTGAAAGCGCATCCGGGTTCGCTTGAAAGCCCGTCAATCCGACCCAGTTAGAGGGTTGTTCGACCGGCCGCCGCGACCCAAACGGCCTAGAATCGGTACAGACGCAGGGACCTCCGCGCAGATCACCCACAGGAGCCGCACTTGAACAACAGCATGTTCGCGAAAGCCGCCATCTGGATGGTGATCGCGCTCGTACTTTTCACCGTCTTCAAGCAGTTCGAAGGCCGTCAGCGCCCGGGCGACACTTACTTGCCATACTCGGACTTCCTGGCCGAGGTGAAAGCGGGCCGCGTGAAGGCCGTCACGATCACCGAGTCCGGTGTCACTCCGGAAGTGGTGGCGGTCACGCAGGACGACCGTCGCATCCGAACCGTGGCCACCGTGCTCGACCGCGGGCTGATGGGCGATCTGATCGGCGCCGGGGTCAAGGTGGACGTCAAGCCGCGCGAGGAGCAGTCGCTGCTCACCTCGATCTTCGTGTCCTGGTTCCCAATGCTGCTGCTGATTGGCGTCTGGATTTTCTTCATGCGCCAGATGCAGGGCGGCGGACGCGGCGGCGCGTTCTCGTTCGGCAAAAGCCGCGCCCGCATGCTCGACGAGAGCAACAACAACGTCACGTTTGCCGACGTCGCGGGCTGTGACGAAGCCAAAGAGGAAGTACAGGAACTGGTCGACTTCCTGCGCGATCCGAGCAAGTTTCAGAAACTGGGCGGGCGCATTCCGCGCGGCGTGCTGATGGTGGGTTCGCCGGGAACCGGCAAGACGCTGTTGGCAAAGGCGATCGCCGGCGAGGCCAAGGTGCCGTTTTTCTCGATTTCCG
>JAKANT010000005.1 GCA_021823635.1 Pseudomonadota bacterium | reverse complement strand
GGTTTCCTCGGACGCCCACACGATCTCGGGGTTGACGAACACGCGCAACTGATCCTTCGTCTCCGAGACGTCGATCACGATCACGCGCTCATGCACGTCGACCTGGGTGGCGGCCAGCCCGATGCCGGGTGCGGCGTACATCGTCTCCGCCATGTCGGCCACGAGCTGGCGCAGCCTTGCGTCGAACACGGTGACCGGCCGCGCCACCTTGCGCAGGCGCGGGTCCGGATATTCGAGGATCGGCAGCACAGCCACGGTCAACGTCCCCTCAGAGCGGCAACGCCGGCCTTTGCGGCCCTTTTCGCCGGTTCGAGGCGCGCGAGCGGGCGCGATACTCGTCCGCGCAGGGGCGTGCCGGCGCGGTCGGACTGAGCCGCTCGGCATCGCCAATTGCAGTGAGGACCATCGGGTAGGATGCGTTGCGATATCAAGGCACTACGTCCAGAATTTTAAGCCCTACTTCATCGTCGCCGCGTCGCGCGCGGCAAGCCCGCTTTGCGGACCGCGACCGCGGTCCGTTCGAGGAGCCTGCATGAAACCGCTTCGCCTCGCCCGCGCTTGCATCGCTTTGACCTGCTTGGCGGCCGGCAGTGCCGCTGCACAGACCGCGAGCCAGCGCTGGCCCGTCACCGACGATCAGCGCCGCGTGGCGGACCAGGTCGCGCAGGCCGGCGTCCCGCTGTCCGAACTGGCGCCCAACGCGCCCGACACCTACACGGTCAAGCGCGGCGACACGTTGTGGGACATCGCCACCGTGTTTCTGCGCAGCCCGTGGCGTTGGCCGGAGCTGTGGGGCATGAACAAGCAGCAGATCGCCAATCCGCACCTGATCTATCCGGGACAGACGCTGCTGCTGGTCAAGGGCGCGGACGGCCGCGCGCGGCTGCAGGTGGCCGACGGCAGCACGCTGCCCGGCGCACCCGGTGACGTCATCAAGCTGTCGCCGCGCGTGCGCGTGGCCGACGCCGAGCGCGGCGCCGCCATCTCCAGCATCCCGAACAATCTGATCGAGCCGTTCCTGTCGCAGCCGCTGGTGGTCGGTGCCAGTGAACTCGCCAAGTATCCGCGCATCGTCGCCACGCCCGAAGGACGGGTCAACCTGGGCCGCGCCGATACCGCCTACGCGCGCGGCATCGGCGACGAACGCATCGAGAACTTCCACGTGTTCCGTCCGGCGCAGCCGCTGTATGACCCGGACGACGAGGCGCGCAAGAACCCGATCGCGTACGAGGCGTTCTATCTGGGCACCGCGCGCCTGGTGAAGCGCGGCGAGGTGGCCACGCTGCGCATTCAGGACAGCAAGCAGGAAATCGGCGTCGGCGACCGGCTGGTGCCGATCGAACGCCAGCCGCTGATCGCCTATGTTCCGCGCCGGCCCGACCGTCCGGTCGACGGCCGCATCGTCTCGGTGTACGGCGGCGTCGTGCAGGCCGGCCCGTACAGCATCGTGGCGCTGAACCGCGGCCGTGACGACGGACTGGAGGTCGGGCACGTGCTGGCCCTGCTGGAAACGGGCGCCACCGTGCGTGACCGCACGGTGCCGGGCGCGAATTCGTCAAGCTGCCCGACGAACGCATCGGCGCGATGTTCGTGTTCCGCGTCTTCGACCGCATTTCGTACGCGCTGATCATGACGCTGACCAAGCCGGTCAAGGTCGGCGATCGCTTCATGCAGCCCGACGACCTGCAACTGGCGGCCGTCGATCCGCGCCCGGCCGCGTCCGCCGTCCCGATGGCGGCACCGGTCGGCGGTCCGCAGACGGTTTCGCCCACCCGTTAGCGTGCACCGCGCGGCTGGCGCGCGTCGGACTCGCGGCGCTCGATCTCCATCGTTGTTGCGCGATGGATGCCGCTGAGCGCGCGGCATGGCTGCGGCTGCTGTTAACGCCCGGTCTGGGCGCGCGCACTGCGCGCGAGCTGCTCGTCGCCTTCGGTCTGCCACAGAGCATCTTCGACGCCGCGCCGGCAGCGCTGGCCCGAGCGGTGCCGGAGGCGCTGGCGCGAACGCTCGCAACGCCGCCCGAGCGCACCGTCGCCGCCGCGATCGACGCCGCCGAAGTCTGGCTGGCCGGCGCGAGCGACCGATTCCTGCTGACGCTCGCCGATGCCGACTATCCGCCGCTGCTGTTGGCGAGCGCGGATCCGCCGCCGGTGCTCTTCGGCGCCGGTCGGCGCGAACTGCTGGCGTTGCCGGCGTTGGCGATCGTCGGCAGCCGCTCGGCCACGCGCCAGGGCGAGGCAAATGCCAGCGCCTTTGCGCACACGCTCGCTCACGCCGGGCTGACGGTGGTGAGCGGACTGGCGGCAGGCATCGACGCCGCCGCCCATCGCGGCGCCTTGCGCGCGGCCGACGAAGGTGGGCCGGGCGCGACGATCGCGGTCGTCGGCACCGGCATCGACGTCGTGTATCCGGCGCAGCACCGCGACCTCGCCGAACGGATCCGCAGCCGCGGCCTGCTGCTGTCCGAGTTCGCGCTCGGCACGCCGCCGTTGCCGCACAACTTCCCGCGCCGCAACCGCATCATCGCCGCCCTGGCGCGCGGCGTATTGGTGGTCGAAGCGGCGCTGCGATCCGGCAGTCTGATCACCGCCCGCCTCGCCGCCGAGCTCGGGCGCGAAGTGTTCGCGATCCCCGGTTCGATTCATTCGCCCACCGCCAAGGGTTGCCATCGGCTGATCAAGGAAGGCGCGAAGCTCGTCGAAAGCGCGAGCGACATCCTGGAAGAACTGCGTGTGGCGGCCGACGCGCGCGCGGCGACCGTCGCGCCCTCCGAGCAAGACCTGCCGCCGGCGCTCACCGAACTGCTCGACCACATCGGCCACGATCCGGTCGACCTCGACTCGCTGGCGGCGCGCAGTGGACGCGACACCGGGCGTCTGACCGCCGAGCTGTTCGAACTCGAGCTGGCCCAATATGTTGAACGTCTGCCCGGCAACCGCTACCAGAGATTGAGGTAGCGCTTTGACAGCGCCGCAAGCGCGGCGCTACAGTGGCCGCCCATGTTCGACGTCCTCGTCTACCTGTACGAAAACTGGGGGGCGTTTCCGGCCGGCGCCGATGCCGATGCGCTGACGCGGCGGCTGCTCGATGCCGGCTTCGACGACGACCAGATTTCGGCCGCGATCGGCTGGCTGCAGGGTCTGGCGCGCAGCGCCGAAGCCGCGGCAGCGCTGGGCACCGCATCGGCCGGCTCGTTCCGGGTCTATGCCGATTTCGAGATCGATCGGCTCGGCGCCGCAGCGATCGACTTCCTGGCGTTTCTCGAACGCGCCGGTCAGCTGAGCGCGGCGCAACGCGAAATCGTGATCGAGCGCGCGCTCGCGAGCGGCGAGGCGCCGATCGCGCTCGACCGCTTGAAAGTGATCGTCTTGATGGTGCTGTGGTGCCAACAAGCCGAGGTCGACGTGCTGGTGCTCGAAGAGCTGCTCGACGACGGCGAGGATCGCCTCGTCCATTGAGCGACTTGCGCCGCACCCCGGTTTCGTTGTTATTCTGAAAAAAGGCCGCGTGCGAGCGGCCTTGATTTTTTCTTCCGGGCACGCATGAGCAAGGCGCTGATCATTGCCGAGAAGCCGTCGGTGGCGGCCGACATCGCGCGCGCGCTCGGCGGCTTCACCAAACACGGCGACTACTACGAAAGCGACCGCTACGTGCTGTCGTCGGCGGTCGGCCACCTGTTGGAGCTGAAGGCGCCGGAGGAATACGACGTCAAGCGCGGAAAATGGAGCTTCGCGCACCTGCCGGTGATCCCGCCGCACTTCGAGCTGCAGCCGATCGAGAAATCCGAGGCGCGCCTGAAACTGCTGGCCAAGCTGATCAAGCGCAAGGACGTCACCGAGCTGATCAACGCCTGCGACGCCGGGCGCGAGGGCGAGCTGATCTTTCGCTACATCGTTCAGCACACCAAGGCCAAGCAGCCGATCAAGCGCCTGTGGCTGCAGTCGATGACGCCGGCCGCGATCCGCGAGGCGTTCCAGCACTTGCGCAGCGACGCCGAACTGCAGCCGCTGGCCGACGCCGCGCGCTGCCGCTCGGAGGCCGACTGGCTGGTCGGCATCAACGGCACGCGCGCGATGACCGCGTTCAACAGCAAGGACGGCGGCTTCTTTCTGACCACGGTCGGCCGCGTGCAGACGCCCACGCTGGCGATCGTGGTCGAGCGCGAAGAGCGGATCCAGCAATTCGTGCCGCGCGACTACTGGGAGGTGCGTGCCACCTTCGGCTGCCGCGCCGGCGAGTACGAGGGTCGCTGGTTCGACCCGGACTTCAAGAAAAAGGACGACGATCCGGACGCGCGCGCCGAGCGCCTGTGGGACGAAAAGCGCGCGCAGGCGATCGCCGCCGCCTGCAGCGGCAAGACCGGCACCGTCACGGAGGAGGCGAAACCGAGCACGCAGGTCGCGCCATTGCTGTTCGACCTCACGTCATTGCAGCGCGAGGCCAACGCGCGCTTCGGCTTCTCCGCCAAGACGACGCTGGCGCTGGCGCAGGCGCTGTACGAGCGGCACAAGGTGCTCACTTATCCGCGCACCGATTCGCGCGCGCTGCCGGAGGACTATCTGGCGACGGTAAAAAAGACGGTCGAGATGGTCGCCGGCCAGCGTGACTATGCGCCGTTCGCGCGCGAGATCCTGAAGAACGGCTGGGTAAAGCCGAACAAGCGCGTGTTCGACAACGCCAAGGTGTCGGACCACTTCGCGATCATCCCGACGCTGGAACCGCCCAAGCATCTGTCGGAAGCGGAGCACAAGATCTACGACCTGGTGGTCAAACGTTTTCTGGCCAACTTCTTTCCGCCGGCCGAATACCTGGTGACCACCCGCATCACGAGCGTGGAGTCGCACGCGTTCAAGACCGAGGGCAAGGTGCTGGTCGAACCCGGTTGGCTGACGATCTACGGCAAGCAGGAGCAGCAGGAACAAGCGTCGCTCGTGCCGGTGCAGCCGGGCGAGCGCGTGCGCACGGTGGCGGTCGAGGCGGTGGGCCTGCAGACCAAGCCGCCGCCGCGCTTCACCGAGGCGACGCTGCTGTCGGCGATGGAAGGCGCCGGCAAACTGGTCGAGGACGACGAACTGCGTGCGGCGATGGCCGGCAAAGGGCTCGGCACGCCGGCCACGCGGGCGCAGATCATCGAAGGACTGATCGCCGAAAACTACCTGGTGCGCGACGGCAAGGAGCTGCATCCGACCGCCAAGGCGTTCCAACTGCTGCGCGCGTTGCGCGGCTTCGGCGTCGACGAGCTCGACGCGCCCGAGCTGACCGGCGAATGGGAATACAAGCTCGCGCAGATGGAGCGCGGCAAGCTCAAACGCGAAGCGTTCATGCGCGAGATCGCGCGCATGGCCAAGGACATCGTCGAGCGAATCCGCCGCGGCGCGGTGAGCGGCGAGGTGCCGGGCGATTACGCGAAACTGAAGACGCCCTGCCCGAACTGCGGCGGCAAGGTGGTCGAGAACTACCGCCGCTTCGCCTGTACCAAGTGCGACTTCTCGATCTCCAAGCATCCGGGCGGCCGCTTCTTCGAGATCAACGAAGTCGAACAACTTCTGCGCGACAAGCAGATCGGCCCGCTGACCGGATTCCGCAGCCGGCTGGGACGGCCCTTCTCGGCGGTGCTGAAGATCACGCCGGAGCACAAGCTGGAGTTCGACTTCGGCAACGCGCCGCTCGCCGACGAAGGGGGCGAGGAGGTCGATTTCTCCGGCCAGACCGCGCTCGGCGCCTGTCCGAAATGCGGCGCCCGCGTGTACGAGCAGCCGATGTCCTATGTCTGCGAAAAAGCGGTCGGCGGCGCACGCACCTGCGACTTTCGCTCGAGCAAGGTGATCCTGCAGCAGCCGGTCGAGGCCGAACAGATGAAGAAGCTGCTCGCCGAGGGACGCACCGACCTTCTGCGCGGCTTCGTCTCCAACCGCACGCGCCGCAAGTTCGCCGCCTTCCTCGTCAAGAAGCCGGACGGCTCGATCGGCTTCGAGTTCGAAGCGCGCGGCGCAAAGGCCGAGGCGGCGGACGAGGCGCCGGCCAAGACCGCCGCCACACGCGACGCGGCGCCGCCCGCCGCCGAGGAGCCGGCGCCGGCTCGCCGTTCCGGCAAGTCGGCGGCGGCGAAGACGCCTGGGAAAACCGCGGCGAAGGGCGCGGCCAAGGTCGCACGTCGCGCCACGCGTTGAAGGCGCGACGCGCAGGTTGGTTATCCTGCGCGCATGCAACGCCTGCTGATCGTCGCCGGCCTCGTGCTGCTCGTGCTCGGCCTCCTTTGGCCGTGGCTGGCGCGCAGCCGCTTCTGGCACTGGATCGGTCGGTTGCCGGGCGACATCCACATCGAGCGCGAAGGCTTCAGCTTCTACTTTCCGCTCACCACCGGGCTGATCGTCTCGCTCGTGCTCACGCTGATCCTGTGGTGGCTGCGCCGATGAGCGGGCGCCCGCCTCTCGCGCCGCCGTGCGCCGAGGCGCTCGGCGAGGCGTGCTGCACCGAGCGCGATCCGCGCGCGCGGGCCGGCGCTCTTGTCTTGTAGGGGCGCCGACGTGACGCGCAGCGGGCTCGCCTCGATCCTTTGGCGCACGCTCGCCGCGGCGCTGGCGGTGGCGGCGCTGCCGGGCGCACTGGTCGTTTCGTGCGCCGGCGATCCGCTCGCCGCAAGCGGCGGCGGCTCGCGCGCGTCGGCGAGCCATGCGATGGGGCGCTGGACGCCGCTGGCGCCGCACGATACCTGTACGAAGGAATTCCACGACACGTTCTACGTCATCGGTCCGGACGGCAAGAAGTACCCGACCTGGCACGCACCGGAGGAAGTCGATCCGTCCACCGGGCAGCCGTGCCGCTTCGGCCACGACCACGGCCTGGACCCGCGCAACTCGGCGCTGTGGCCCGATCTGCAGCGGCACTTCGCTTTCGATGCCAATCGCGACGGCGTGCTCGACAGCACGGAGCTGGCGGCCAGTGGCATTCCTTTCGGCTACGTGTCGGAACAGCTCGAAGGCACCGCCACGCCGCGTCCCGAGGAGCACACCGGCTACAAGATCGCGTTCGCCAACGGCGTGGCGCGCACGCGGCTGGTCAACGGTGCGCCGCAGCCGATCGATCTCGAGTGCGACCTGTTCGCCGCCTACAACCAGGGCGCCTCGAGCGCCGATGCCTTCGCGAGCAACCTGTTCTCCGTGATCTATGCCGTGGACTGCAACCGCGGCGCGGCGCGGTCGCAGTATCCGGTCAAGCTGATCGTCAGCGCGATGGCCGTATACGGCGCGCCGGGCAGCTTCACGATCGACGTCGTCAACGGCGCGCCGGTGTTACAGAACGCGGGCGCGACACCGCAGCCGCCGACTTCGCCGGCGGGCGGCAGCGAACTCGGTCGCCAGATCCCGGCGCGCAGCCGCGTTTTCGCCAACGTCTTCGTCGCCAGCGGCCAACTGTCCGACTACGGCGCCGGGCTCACCGAGCGCTGGGAAACGTTCATTCGCCTGCGCCGCGCCGACGGCACCGAACTCGCCACGCTGGCGCCCGCCTTCGCGGTGTACAACCCCGCGCGCTATTTCGATGGCGGGCTGGCGCGCACGATCGACCTCTGTTATTCCGGGCTCGATGCGGCCGGCAACCTGGTCAGCGATCCGCTGCGGGCGGGCAGCATCGTGCGCCAGGCGCGCGGCGGCCCGTGTGCGGTGCTCGCGCCCGCAGGCCCCGGCACGCCGATCGGCCAACGGCTCGCTTTCGATGCGCCGGCGCCGCAGCAGTTCAACGCCTGCCGCCGCGCGGCGTTCTTTGGCGCCGACGTGGTGCGCAACGCCGCCGGGCCGGCGATCTGGTACACGGATGCGTTCGGCGCCAACGCGCGCACCGTGACCTTCGCGCGCAGTCTGCGACAGTTCGTCGCCGTAGCCGACACCGGTTCGATCGTGCTCGCCGAAGCGCGCGCCGACCTGCCGCAGTGCGGCTCCAACTTCGTTCACGCGCCGAATTAGTCGCGAGGACGCAAGCGGCGGGCGCGGGCGCCGATCGCGCCGGCTATTGGCCCATGCGACGCTGCCCGCGGCGGCATCGCCGTGGCCTCAGACCGCGCTTTGCAGCGCGTCGGTGGCGGCGAGCGCCTGCAGCAGCGCCCGGTTGACGTCGGCCCGCGCGAGTTGCAGTTGCGCCGCCAGCGCATCGACCGCCTCCGGATCGGCCGCCTCCAGCGCCTGCGCCAGCCGCAGGTGCGGGGCATACGGGCCGCTCGCTTCGACCAGCGCGGCGGCGATCGTTTGCGGCAGCGGCACGTCGCCGACCAACTCTGCCGCGGTACGGCCGGTGATCTTGTCGAGCAGCGAAAAAGCGCCGACCACGAAGCATTCGTCGCGCACCTCGACCTTGGCGCCGGCCGCGGCGGCCAGGTTTTCCATGAAGAAGCCGCGCGCCACCGCGACGTACACCAGCGCCAGCGCCTTGCTCTGTTTGGACGCCACCACCATCAGCAGCACCAGCCACTTCAGCAGGCGCTGGTAGCCGAGCAGCGAGATGGCCTGGCCGATCGACGCGATCGGCGTGCTGCGCGCGAACGCGGGCGAATTGGCGAGCGTCAGCAGCATGTAGGAAAGCACCGGCTCGGCCTTGAACGCGCGCTCGAGCTGCCTGCCGTCGGCGTCGGATTGCACGAGCCGGATCAGCTCCAGCACCGCCTTCTGCATCGGCTGCAACTGGCCGGTCGCATCGACCGCCGTTTCGCCGAGCGGCCATCCGACGACCGCATGCGCGCCGTCGGCGAAGGCACCGGCCACCGCCGCGCGCGACTGCGGCTGCAGCGCGAGCAGCGCCGTCTCGCGCGGCGGCGCGGTCGTTTGCGCGGCATCGACCGCCAGGTACTGGAACAGCGGCAGGCGTTCGCGCGCGATCGTTGCGCGGTCGGTCACGCGCAGCACCAGCCGCACGCCCTGCCGCTGCACTTCGAACAGCAGCTTCAGGCGTTCTGCGTCGCCGATCGCGTGCTGCGCCACTTCCAGCAGCACGTTGCGCGGCGCCGCCCAGCGCGTGAGCGATTCGTCCGGCAGCTGGTCGAGCGGCGCCAGCACCACCAGTCCGTGCGGAAAGCTCGTCGCCTCGCCGGCGAAGCCGCCCAACACCCCGTCCAGCACCTGCGCCAGCGGCGCCGCGGCCTCGGCGGCACGCAGCGCGACACGAAAGCCGACCGGCCGCAGGTCGCGCGCCACGATCGGCTGCCAGCCCGGCGCGACCGCGCCGAGGTCAACGGGCTCGGGCCCCGCTTCGCGCCGAACGGGTGGAAACTCGAACATGCTGGCTCCGGCCGCGACCGCCGCGGCCCTCACTGCAGTACGGCCGCGCGCGGTCGCGCTTGAGTCACCCGAACGGGCGAATTGGCGCAATCGGCGCTGCGTTATCCGGACTGTGCCCGCCGCGTGACGCGCCCGCCCGCGTCCGCCACGCCGCGGCATGGGCCGGCCCGATCCGCCCACATGCGAGAATCGCGCCCCTTTTCGGCCGCCGACCGATGCTGCTGTTCGCCTCGACGATCTTCCTTTCCGCCTTCCTGCTGTTCCTGGTGCAGCCGATCATCGCCAAGCAGATCCTGCCTTGGTTCGGCGGCACGTCGGCGGTGTGGACGACCTGCCTGGTGTTCTTCCAGGTGTTGCTGCTGGCGGGCTACGCGTACTCGCACTTCGTCACGCGCCGGCTCGCGCCACGCACGCAGGCGCGGCTGCACATCGCGCTGCTGGCGGCCAGCCTCGCCTTTCTGCCGATCATCCCGCGCGAAGCGCTGAAACCCGGCGGCGAGGAAGACGCGGCGATCGCGATCATCGTGCTGCTGGCGGCCACGGTCGGATTGCCGTACTTCCTGCTGTCCACCACCGGCCCGCTGGTGCAGAAATGGGTCGCGCACCGTTTCCCCGAAAAGACCGTGTACCGCCTGTTCGCGCTTTCGAACCTCGGTTCGCTGGTCGGGCTGCTCGCCTTTCCGTTCGCGGTCGAGCCGTTCGTGAACTCGGCCGTGCAGTCCTACGCCTGGAGCGCGGCGTACGTCCTATTCGCAGCCGCCTGCGCCGCCACCGCCTGGCAGTCGGCGCGCGCCGCCCACGGCGTTCCCCTCGCCCTCGAGACCGCAGCCCCCGCGGCGACCGCCCACGAGCCGCCGCCGACGCCGGGTCAATACACGCTGTGGCTGACGCTCGCCGCGCTCGGCTCGGTGCTGCTGCTCGCGTCCACCAGCCATATCACGCAGAACATCGCCTCGGTGCCGTTTCTGTGGGTGCTGCCGCTGACGCTCTACCTGTTGACGTTCGTGCTCGCTTTCGAGGGGCGCGGCGGGCGCGGTTTCTACGACCCGCGCTGGGGCATCTACGTCGCCGTCGCCTTAGCGGTGGCGATGGCGGCCGGACTGTCGGCGTCGCGCGGCGTGCTGGACGTGACGCTGGCGATTCCGCTGTATTGCCTCGGCATGTTCTTCGGCTGTCTGTTCTGCCATGGCGAACTGGCGGCACGCAAACCGGCACCGCGCTACCTGACGCAGTTCTACCTCGCGGTCTCCGCGGGAGGCGCGGTGGGCGGGTTGTTCGTGGCGCTGGCCGCGCCCCGCCTGTTTCCGGCGTACTACGAGTTGCCGCTGGCGCTGTTCGCGCTGTGCGCGCTCGCACTGCTCGCCGCCTGGACCGATCGGCGTCTGGCGGGAGCTTGGGTCGTCAGCACCTCGCTGACGGCCGCCATCGCGACCGCGGCGACCGCCTACTACGGCTGGGCGTACGTCGAGTTCCTGCGCAACGACGTGATCGTGATGCAGCGGAACTTCTACGGCACGCTGCGCGTTCGTGAGCAGGGCAGCGGCGAGCACCAGATACGGCGCCTGTTGCATGGTGTGATCCTGCACGGCGAGCAGCCGACGCGCGCCGCTAACCGGCTCGAGCCCGGCAGCTATTACGCGCGCAGCTCGGGCGTGGGTCTGGCAATCGAGGCGCGCCAGCAGCACGGGTCCGTCAGGCTCGGCGTGGTGGGGCTCGGCGTGGGCACGCTGTCGGCGTACGGCCGCCCCGGCGACACCGTACGCTTCTACGAGCTCGACCCGGACGTGCTGGAGATCGCGCGCCGCGACTTCGGCTACCTGCAGGCGGCGCAGGCGCGGCTGGAGTTCATCATCGGCGACGCGCGACTGTCGCTGGAGCGCGAACTGGCGGCCGGACAGCCGCAACGCTATGACGTGCTGGCGATCGATGCATTCTCCAGCGATTCGATCCCGGTGCACCTGATCACGCGCGAAGCGGTGGAGCTGTATCGCCGCCATCTGGCGCCGGGCGGCATCCTCGCCGTGCACATCTCCAACCGCTTCCTGGATCTGAAGCCGGTGCTGGCCAACATCGCGGCTGCCGCCGGCCTGGCGGCCGTGCACGTGGCCGATTCGCCGTCGGAGGAAAGCGGCGCCTCCAGCACCGACTGGGTACTGCTGGCCGAGGACGCGGCCGCTTTCGCGCAGCCGCCGCTCGCCGCGCGCGTCGAACCGCTCGAGCCGCAACCTCAGCTCGCGCTCTGGACCGACCAGTTCAACAACCTGATCGACGTGTTGAAGACGCGGCCTCTCGGTGCATTGAAGGATCTGCTCTTTCCGGATTGAGGCGCACCGCATCATCGCGGCGGCTTGCCGGCCGACGCGTCGGCCTGCTACCTTGAAAAAATGATCTACTCGGAACGCAGCGCGCTCGTCGTCGGCGCCGGCGCGGTGGGCGCCGTGCTGGGCGCGCGCCTGCTCGAGGCGGGCTGGCACGTCACGTTTCGCATCCGCCCCGAGAGTTTCCTCGGCTACAGGCGGCTCGGGCTTCTGCTGCGCGGGCCCAAGGGGACGTTCAAGATCGACGGCGAGCGCTTCGTCTGCGACGCCGTCGCCCCCGGCTCGCACGCGCTGGTACTGCTGTGCATGAAGATGCCGGACTTCTCGGCCGCGCTCGAGGCTGTGGGCGCCGACGACGACGGCAAGCGCATCTACATCACGGTGCAAAACGGGCTGGCCGCGCCCGAGATGGTGGCGGCGCTGTTCGGCCATCGCCGGGTGCTGGCCGGCGCGGCCGTGATCAACGCCCAGCGACGCGCGCTCGGAGAGATCGAGCTCGCGTCCGACGCGCTCCGCCTGTCGCTGGCGCCGCTGCGCGCAGCCGACGCGCCGATCGCGCACGACGTCGCGGCGCGGCTGGTGGCGGCCGGCATCGATGCGCCGGTGGCGGCCGGCGCGACGCAGTTGCTGTGGGCGAAGTTCGTCGGCATCGAGCCGCTCGCCACCACGTGTGCGATCACCAAGCTGACGCTCGGCGAAGTGCGGCGCACGCCGCATGCGCTGGTGATGCTGCGCGGCCTGTTCGAAGAGGTGTTCGCGGTCGGCCGCGCCGCGGGCGTGCCGCTCACCGACGATCTGTACGTTCGGCGCTGGCGCGGCTTTTTCGAAGGCCCCGAGAACATGCGGCCGTCGCTGGCGGTCGACCTCGAGGAAAACCGGCCGCACGAACTGCAATGGCTGACCGGCGCGGTGGTCGCGCTCGCCGAGCGCACGCGCACGGCGGCGCCGTTGCACAAGCGCGCGCTGCGCTTGCTGGCGCGCACGGACGGCACCCCGTTTGCCGAGAAGGCGGCCTGACGCCCTGCGCGGCGGCGCGTTTTTGCGATACTGCGCGCCGCCTCAGAAGCACCGTCGCACCGATGCCTGCAACAAAACGCCCCTCCTCGAAAGCCGAACGCAAACGCCGCCCGCAACCGAAGATCGTCGTCAAGAGTTCGCGCATCCACGGCCGCGGCGTGTACGCCGCGCGCGCCATCGCCGCCGGCGAACGCATCATCGAATACAAGGGCGAGATCATCTCCTGGAAGGAGTGCGACCGCCGCCCGCCTTCCGATCCGGACGATCCTCACCATACGTTCTTCTTCGCGCTGTCCGACGGCAAGCGCGTCATCGACGCCAACGTCGGCGGCAACGCCGCGCGCTGGATCAACCACTCCTGCGATCCGAACTGCGAGACCGAGGAAGATGGCGACCGCGTGTGGATACAGGCGATTCGCGACATCCGCCGCGGCGAGGAACTGTCGTACGACTACGGGCTGATCGTCGAAGAGCGCATCACGCCGACGTTGAAGAAGCAGTACGCCTGTCGCTGCGGCGCGGCCAATTGTCGCGGCACGATGCTGGCGCTGCGCAAGCGCGGAGGGAAAAAGTGAAGATTTCGATGTACGCGATGTCGGTGCCGGTGTTCGTGAAGACGCTCGGCAATCTGTCGTCGATCCTCGACAAGGCGGCCGCACATGGACAGGCGAAGAAGATCGACCCGGCGGTGCTGCTGGCGGCACGCCTGTTTCCCGACATGTTCGCGCTCGCCAAGCAGGTGCAGGTGGCGTGCGATTTCGCCAAAGGCGCGGCGGCGCGGCTGGCGGGCGTGGAGCCGCCCAAGGACGA
>JAKANT010000368.1 GCA_021823635.1 Pseudomonadota bacterium | reverse complement strand
CGTGGGCAAGAGCGGGCACATCGCGCGCAAGATCGCCGCCACGCTGGCCTCCACCGGCACGCCCGCCCTGTTCGTGCACGCCGCCGAAGCCGCGCACGGCGACCTCGGCATGGTGACGCCGGCCGACGTGGTGATCGCGCTGTCGTATTCGGGCGAGACCTCCGAGCTGCTGACGATCGTGCCGATCCTGAAGCGCGAAGGCACGCCGATGATCGCGATGACCGGCCACCGCGGCTCGTCGCTGGCGCGGCACGCCGACGTGCACCTGGACGTGCACGTAGACAAGGAAGCCTGCCCGCTGAATCTGGCGCCGACCTCCTCCACCACCGCGATGCTGGCGTTGGGTGACGCGCTAGCGATCGCCTGCCTGGACGCGCGCGGCTTCGGCGCCGAGGATTTCGCGCGTTCGCATCCGGGCGGCGCGCTCGGGCGCCGGCTGCTGCTGCGCGTGGCCGACGTGATGCGCACCGGCGAGGCGGTGCCGCGCGTGCCGCTGGCGGCGAGCGTGATGGACGCGGTGCACGAGATCACGGCGAAGAAAATCGGCATGACCGCGATCGTGGACGCCGAGGATCGGGTCGCCGGCATCTTCACCGAGGGCGATTTGCGCCGGCTGATCGAGCGCGTCGGCGACGTGCGCCCGCTCGCGGTGGCGGACGTGATGACGCGCCAGCCGCTCACCATCGGGCCCCAGGCGCTGGCGGCCGAAGCGGCGCGCCTGCTCGACACGACGCTGCGCAACCAATTGCTGGTCGTGGCCGCCGACGGCAAGCTGGTCGGCGCGCTGCACATGCACGACCTCGCGGCGGCCAAGCTGCTATGACGGCGGCCGAGCGCGCGGCGCGCGTGCGTCTTTTGGTGCTGGACGTCGACGGCGTGCTGACCGACGGCCGGCTGTACTTCGGCGCGCAGGGGGAGGCGCTGAAGGCGTTCGACGTGCGCGACGGCCACGGCATCAAGCTGCTGCAGCAGGCCGGCATCGAGGTCGCGCTGCTCACGGCGCGCAGCTCCGAGATCGTCGCGGCGCGCGCGCGCGAACTGGGCCTGGCGCACGTGCGGCAGGGCCGCAGCGACAAGCTGCCGGCGTTTCGCGAGCTGGCCGCCGCGCTGGGCTGCGAGCTGCAGGCTTGCGCCTACATGGGCGATGACTGGCTCGACCTGCCGGTGTTGGCGCACGCAGGCTTCGCCGCGACCGTGGCCGACGCCGCCGACGAAGTGAAGGCGGTCGCGCACTGGATCGCGCCGGCGCCGGGCGGCCGCGGCGCGGTGCGCCAGCTCGCCGAGTTCGTGCTGCGCGCCCAGGGCCGTTACGACGCCGCATTGGCGCAACACGCGCGAGGCCCGCATGCGTGACAGGCTGGCGCCGCTTGCGGCCATCCTGCTGCTGACGCTGGTGGTGGCCACCAGCTACTGGTACGCGCGTTCGCTGCGCAAGCCGGGCGCGGCACCGCCGCCGGCGCCCGGTACGCCGGATTTCGTCGTCGAGCGCGTCGTGATCACGCAGTTCGACGCCGGCGGCGGCGCGCGGCACCGCCTGTACGCCGAGCGCCTGACGCACTACTTGGAGAACGACGACATCGAACTGGCCAGCCCGCGCCTGGTGAGCCTGCAGCCCGATCGGCCGCAGCTCGAAGCGCGCGCCCGGCGCGCCCGCGTGGAAAACGCCGGCGAACGCGTGCATTTGCTCGGCTCGGTGCTGCTGACGCGCGCCAGCAGCGGCGGCGAGCCGGCGCTGCGGCTCGCCACCGAGTATCTGCTCGCACTGCCGGACGTCGACCGCTACCTGACCGATCAGCCGGTCGAACTGCAGCGCGGCGCCTCGACCATCACCGCGCGCTCGATGGCGTTCGACAACATCGCCCGCACGATCGAATTCGCCGGCGACGTGCGCGCCGTCCTCGTGCCCGATACCGCGCCGAGCAAGCCATGAGACGCATCCTGTTTCTCGCGCTGCTGGCGGCCTGCGCCGCCGCGCACGCAGAGCGCGCCGACCGCGACAAGCCGTTGCAGGTCGAGGCGCAAAAGGGCAGCTACAACGACCTGAAGCAGGTCGGCGTCTTCACCGGCAACGTGATCGTGACCAAGGGCACGCTGCGCGTCACCGGCGAGCGCGTCGAAGTGCGCAAGGACCCCGAGGGCTACGAGCACGCCGTGGTCACCGGCGCGCCGGGCAAGCTGGCGCAGTTCCGCCAGCGGCGCGATCCCAGCAAGCCCGGCGTCGAGGAGTACATCGAAGGCGCGGCCGAGCGCATCGAATACGACGGCCGCGCCGAGACGGTCAAGCTGCTGTCGCGCGCGCAGCTGATCCGGCTCGAAAACGCGCAGCCGCGCGACGAGCTGCGCGGCGACTCGATCACCTACGACAGCCGCAGCGCGCAGTACAGCGTCGATGCGGAACCGGGCGCCGACGGCCGCGTGCGCGCGATCATCGGCCCGCGCAACGCGCCGCCGGCCGGCGAACCGATGCCGCTCAGACCGGCACCGGAGGTCAAGCGCTGATGGATACGCGCGCGGTGGCAGCCGAGACCGCCGCAGCGGCCGCCACCGCGCGGGCCGAACTCGTGGCCGAACACCTGCAGAAGCGCTACGGCAGCCGTCAGGTGGTGAAGGACGTGTCGCTGACCGTCGCCGCAGGCGAGGTGGTCGGACTGCTGGGACCGAACGGCGCCGGCAAGACGACCTGCTTTTACATGGTCGTCGGTCTGGTACCGATGGACGGCGGCACGATCCGCTTGAACGGCAAGTCGATCGCGCATCTGCCGATCCACCGCCGCGCGCGCATGGGCCTGTCGTACCTGCCGCAAGAAGCGTCGGTGTTCCGCCGCCTGACGGTCGAGGAAAACGTGCGCGCGGTGCTCGAGCTTCAGGTCGACGAGCAGGGGCGGCCGCTGAAAGAGCCGGAGATCGCGGCGCGGCTCGAGCGGCTGCTCGACGATCTGCAAATCGCGCACCTGCGCACCAACCCCGCGCTCAGCCTGTCCGGAGGCGAGCGGCGCCGCGTCGAGATCGCGCGCGCACTGGCGGCGCGCCCTCGCT
>JAKANT010000367.1 GCA_021823635.1 Pseudomonadota bacterium | reverse complement strand
CCGAAGGTGTCGCAGCCCTTGCCCTTGTCCCATTGCGGGCCGCGCTCGAGCTGGAATTCGCGCTCGCTGACATCGTTGACCACGCAATAGCCGGCGACGTACGAAAGGGCCTCCTTGCGCGACACATAGCGGGCGCGCTTGCCGATCACCACGCCGAGCTCCACCTCCCAGTCGGTCTTCTTCGAGCCCTTCGGCAGCATGACCGGATCGTTGGGACCCTGGATGCAACTGGTCGCTTTCATGAACACGACCGGTTCCTTCGGAATCGGCGCGCCGGATTCGATCGCGTGGTCGCGATAGTTCAGCCCGATGGCGACGAACTTGGACACGCCGGCCACGGGCGGCCCCAGGCGCGGATCGCCTCTCACCGCCGGAAGTTTTTTCGGATCGAGCCGGCGCAGCTTGGCGAGCGCGGCATCGCTCAGTTGCTCGGGACCGATGTCGTCGATCACCCGGCTCAGATCGCGGATCGTGCCCTCCGCATCGAGCAGTCCCGGGCGCTCCTTGCCCGGCGCGCCATAACGCAGCAGTTTCACTTCCCCTCCTGGTGCAAGAACTCAGATCGCGATGCCGCCGTCGATCACGTACGCCTGGCCGGTGACGAACGCCGATTCGTCGCTGGCGAGATAAACAATCAACGGTGCGATTTCTTCGGCCGTCGCCAGCCGCCCCATCGGCTGGCGCGCGATGAACGCCTGCCGCGCCGCCGCCGGATCGGGGTGGGCGTTGATGCGCTCCGCGAGCGACGGCGTATCGACCGTGCCGGGGCAGACCGCATTGCAGCGGATGCCCTGCTTCACGAAATCCGCCGCCACCGACTTGGTCAGACCGATCACCGCCGCCTTGGTCGCGCCGTAGACGAAACGGTTCGGCAGCCCTTTGATGCTGGAAACGACCGACGCCATGTTGATGATCGAGCCGCCGCCGGCGGCGATCATCTTCGGCAGCGCGGCACGGATGGTCCAGAACTGCGAGCGCACGTTCAGGTTGAAGCTGAAGTCCCAGTCGCGATCTTCTGCTTGCAGCACCGTGCCGTTGTGTACGTAACCGGCGCAGTTGAACAGCACCGCCAGTGGCGGCAGCTCGCCGATCAGCCGCTCGATCGCAGCGCGGTCCAGCACGTCGAGCACCGCCGTGCGCACGTTCGGCACGCCCGCGTACGCCTGCAACAGTTGCGCATTGACGTCGGTCGCCCACACCTGCGCGCCTTCGGCCGCCATCGCCAGCGCGCTGGCGCGGCCGATGCCCTGGCCGGCCGCCGTCACCAATGCGGTCTTGCCCTGCAACCTCACCGTCTCCTCCTGTCCTCGAGGCTGTGCCGCGCGGCGCGCTGCGGCGCGCTCAACGCGCGGGCTTGTTGTTTGGCGGGCGCGAAGTTAGCATGAAACCGGTCTGACCACTTTGCCGGTTTGCGAACGCGCCGATGCCGCTGCAGAAGATCGAAGCGCCGCGCTTGTACAGGCGCATCGCCGACCAGTTGCGGCAATTGATCGCGGCCGGCGAGTTCCCGCCCGGCGAGCGCCTGCCGGCTGAGCGCGATCTGGCCGCGCAACTGAAAGTGAGCCGCCCCTCGGTGCGCGAGGCGCTGATCGCGCTCGAGGTCGAGGGGCTGATCGAAGTGCGCGGCGGCTCCGGCGTGTACGTGCGCGAAAAGCCGAACGGCGCGCGCCGGCCGGCGCCGGCCAACGAATGGGGCCCGCTGGAGTTGATCCGCGCGCGCGGCGTCATCGAGGGCGAGGTCGCGGCGCTGGCGGCGAAACTCGCTTCGCGCAAGCAGATCGCCGCCATCGAAGCGGCACTCGAATCGATGGCCGCGCAAGCGCAACGCGGCAAGGCGCCGCTGCAGGGCGACCGCGACTTCCATCTCGCGCTGGCCGAGGCGAGCGGCAACGGCGTGCTGGTCGATCTGGTGCGCCGCTTCTGGGACGCACGCGACGGCCGCCTGTTCAGGCGATTGGGCAACCACTTCGAGTCGCCGCGCTCTTGGCGCGCGGCGATCGACGAACACGCAGCGATACTCGCCGCCGTGCGCCGGCGCGACGCCGACGCGGCGCGGCGCGCGATGCAGCACCACATGCACAAGGCGCACGCCCGCTTCTCGGCCAGTTGGCGGCGCGCGCGCAGCGCCTAGCGCGACATTTCCGCCACACCGACATTTCTTGACAAGGAGGAGACCCATGCACCGACGCCATACGATTCGCCTTGCCGCCGCCGTCGCGCTGACCGCGCTGGCGACCGGCGCCCTCGCCCAAACGAAACTGAAGTGGGCGCACGTGTACGAGACCTCGGAGCCGTATCACAAGTGGTCGGTGTGGGCGGCCGAAGAGATCAAGAAGCGCAGCGGCGGCCGCTATGAGATCCAGGTCTTCCCGGCGTCCTCGCTCGGCAAGGAAAGCGACATCAACCAGGGGCTGACGCTGGGCACCGTGGACATCATCATCTCCGGCGCGTCGTTCGCCGCGCGCAGCTTTCCGCGCATCGGCGTCGGCTACTACCCGTACACGTTCCGCGACGCGGACCATCTGCTGAAGTACGCGCAAAGCGACGTGTTCAAGGAATTGGCCGACGGCTACAAGGCGAAGACCGGCATCCAGATGGTGGCGGTCACCTACTACGGCGCGCGCCACTCGACCAGCAACCGCCCCTTCAAGACCTGCGACGAGATGAAGGGGCTGAAGATGCGCGTGCCCGACGTGCCGGCGTACATGGCGCTGCCGCGCGCCTGCGGCGCCAACCCGACGCCGATCGCGTTCGCCGAGGTGTATCTGGCGTTGCAGAACGGCACCGTCGACGCGCAGGAAAACCCGCTGCCCACGATCGAAGCGAAGAAGTTCTACGAGGTGCAGAAGCACATCATCCTGACCGGCCACATCGTCGACTCGCTGGTGACGCAGATCGGCCCGCACGTCTGGAACAAGCTGTCGGACGCCGACAGGAAACTGTTCACCGAGGTCATGCAGGAAGCGGCTCGCAACGCCACCAACGACATCCGCAAGCGCGAAGCCGAGCTGGTGGACGAGTTCAAGAAAAAGGGCATCAACA